>CAYTLM010000021.1:0-18274 GCA_964438485.1 uncultured Leptospirales bacterium
ACTCAACAGAGTATTTTACCACAATTAAACTTCATAATCCTGTTAAGTTTAATGTAAAGATTTCCCAGAAGATTATGGATAATTATGAAGTTTATGTAATGTTCAAAAATATTTTTGATGATTACAATTCTGATCCATTCAACCCTGGTGCGGGTTTTGGGTTCGCTGTTGGTGGTAGCGCAAGTTTTTAATTGCTTAAATAATCCATAAATTTTACACCATAAACCTCTTTTGAGGTTTATGGTGTTTAAAAACAGGGTGTTTTAATTTAACCAGGAATAACTATCTATCAGAAGGATAAATACATGAAAAATATTAATAAAAAACAGGTACTACTTACAGCAGCAATTACAGCTTTTGTGTGCATAATAGCTTTTAGCTGCTATAACAGCAAAAAAAATCATGTTCAAATTATGGCAGTTACAGGAGCAACACCCCTGGCTGTTAAGTCTGACGTTAAGCAGGGTATGTCTCTTGAAGTTTCAGGATATACTGAAAGGGTTTATAAATTTGGTGCTTCTGCGCTTAATGCCTTTGCTCCTGTTTATATTCGTGTAAAGGAGGTTTCTCCAGCAGGGGACTTTGAAGGTGCTTACAGATATTCGGGTATTCCAGTGCTGCATATTCTCGAAGGCATAGCCCCTAAAAAATCTGAAAACGCACCCTTTGAAAGGCCACTGGATATGGTTGTCACATTTATATCTGCAACAGGGAAGCAGTCTCATTTCAGCTATGGCGAGCTTGCACTGAGTGATGACAACAACCCTGTGGTACTTGCATATCAGCGCAACGAACTTGTGCCTACAAAAGAGTCTCAGGAGCCATACAACTGGAATATTCATAAAGATGATATTAGCGGATTAAGGCTTGTGTGTCCTGGTGAAACAGATACATCACGGTATCTTGATAATGTTGTAAAGGTTGTTTTGAGAGAGATTGAGGTTGATAATTCAATTCTCCCTGTTGTACAAAAAGGGGCAAAATGCAGCTCACATTCAGTTAAAATTGTTGAAGGCAGCAAGGTTTCTTCATTAAATACAGCGGGTGTTAAAACAGCTTCTGTTAGTAAATTGATAAGGGTAGGTCATGGCCAGGGTTATAAGGGAATTGCAAATGCTAAAGGATATAGCTTTATTTCGATTGTTCAAAATAATTTTCCAGGGGCAGATCTCGAAAATTATTTTTTAGTAACAGGCTGTGATGGATACAGAGCACTTTTTTCCGCCAGAGAAATTTTCACTACAGAAGCAGGTGAAGCCATGATGCTTATTACAGATGTTGATGGTAAAAAAAATGCCACAGGTCTGAGCATGGGTCCGGTTAAGGATTACTATCTTGACCGTGAAATTTGGGGAATGACCCACATTGTTAAAATAGATTCCATTGAGGATATAAAGTAGAGGATCTATAAATTTATGTTACTTCTTCCCTCTCTCATTCGACGCTTATTGCGATATCCGGTTCTCAGGATGAGGTTCGTGTCGACTATGGCACAGGACGTGCCAAAAATGGTCGACCTGTCGCGCGTCGAAACGCACACATCCTGTGTGCAGCCCACTGTGGGCGAGGCTCATAGATGAGCTAGTGCAAAGGGCAGGCAGGAGGCCTGATAAGCCCTTTGCTGAAAAGGGTTAGGGAATGGGGTCTATCAGGGGTCAGAGCATATATTTAGGGAGATGGGAGCTAGAAAAACCGGAGTGAGGTCTCTAAAGTTCATATGGTTATCTTTCAAAATAAAAGAAATAAAGATTATTATGTTTTTCAATAATCCGAAATAAATGAAAATAAATAATTTTCGATTAAAAAAATCTTGACAGATGAACATCCCTGAATTTTAGTCAAAAAAATTGATAAATTTAAAAATAAAAGGAAAGTATAAGCATTGATAAAAGCTTCTGTAACACAGCCTTTAAACACAAAAATTTCAGCAGACCTGAAATCTTTTGGCTTTGGTTTTTTTTATTTTTACTACAACAGAACTGTAATGTTAAGATAGTTTTATCATAAGAAATAATATATCCTGAAAAGCCCTTTGATAAAACTCAAAGGGCTTTTTTTATCACAGACCCGGCAGAATGGAGAAAAAAATGAAAAATCTTAAACTAGTTAAACTTGAAGATCTGACAAAAAGAACAAAAATAAAAATAGGCAATGCTATTCTTGGAGATGACTTTGTTGTTATTGCAGGACCATGCAGTGTAGAGAGCGAGGAACAGACCCTTAAAACTGCAGAAGCCGTAAAGGCAGGAGCCGGGACCATGATCAGGGGTGGTGCATTTAAGCCCAGGACTTCTCCCTATGATTTTCAGGGGCTTGGCCTTAAAGGCCTTAAGATACTGGAAAAGGCAAAACAGTTAACAGGCCTTCCAATAGTCACTGAGGTAATTGACCCAAGGGATGTTACATGGGTATGCGAATACGCTGATGTTCTGCAAATAGGAGCCAGAAACATGCAGAACTTCTCCCTGCTTAAAGAGGTGGGCAAAGCAAACAAGCCTGTGCTTTTAAAAAGAGGAATGTACTCAACCCTGCGGGAATGGCTTAACTGTGCTGAATACATATTAGCAGAGGGCAATCCCAATGTTATCTTATGCGAAAGAGGAATAAGAACTTTTGAAACATACACAAGAAACACCCTGGATTTAAGCATTGTTCCTGCACTCAAGGAGCTTACACACCTCCCTGTTCTTGTAGATCCTTCACACGGCACTGGAAAGCTAAGCCTTATTGAAAACATGAGCCTTGCAGCAGTTGCAGCAGGGGCAGATGGCCTTCTTCTGGAGGTGCATATCAACCCTGCAGAAGCAAAGAGCGATGCTGATCAGCAGCTAACACCTGAGCAGTTTAAGCATGTTATGGACAAGGTGCTAAAGCTTAAAAAATTTATGGATGAAAATATTTTTGAAAAAGCTGCGGAGACACATATTGGAACAAATTGACATAAACCTGGAAAATAAAACTTCATCTGTTTATACTGGAGAGAGCATTAAAAATATTGGCAAATATGCTGACCCTGAAAATACCATAATCATAACAGATACAAACCTGGATCATCACTACTCAAAGCATTTTGCTCCTTACAAAAAGATTGTAATTGGAACTGGTGAAGCTGTTAAAAATTTTCCCACAGTTGAAAAAATTGCACTTGAGCTTGTAAAGCACGGTGCAGACAGAAACAGCTTTATCCTGGGAATAGGCGGAGGAATAGTAAGCGACATTGCAGGCTTTACAGCATCAGTTTATATGCGTGGAATAAAATTCGGATTTATTTCAACATCCCTTTTGTCACAGGTTGATGCAAGTGTGGGAGGGAAAAACGGCGTTAATCTGCAGGGCTTAAAAAATATGCTGGGTGTTTTTAACCAGCCTGAATTTGTAATATGCGATCATGAAATGCTTTCCACACTTCCTGATTATGAATACATAAACGGGATTGCCGAGCTTGTTAAAACAGCCATTCTTGACAGCAGCGAATTTCTTGAATATATTTTTAATCAAAAAGGCAAAATTCTCAACAGGGACAAAAACGCTATACACGAATCTGTACTAAGGTGTGTAAAATTCAAAGCTGCAATTGTTGAAAAAGATGAGAGGGAAAGCGGCCTAAGGAGAATCCTTAACCTGGGACACACCCTGGGACACGCAATAGAAAAAGTAACAGGCATAAATCATGGATATGCAATTTCCGCAGGCATTGGTTTTATATGTGATCTCTCTTCATCCATGGGCTTAATGAATAAAGGTGAAGGAGAAAAAATAAAATCTCTACTTGAATATTTTGGCCTTCCTTCAGGTCTAAAAGGCATTAAAGGGGCAGATGATGTTCCTAAACTCACCAGTGCCATTGCAGTAGACAAAAAAAAGCAGGGTGATTCAGTAAGCTTTGTTCTCCTTGAATCAGCAGGTAATCCTGTAATAAAAAACATTCCTCTGAAAAATCTGGAAAAACTTATTACAGAAAATTTATATTCGGAGGCCATATAATGGTATGTTTAAGCATTGCTGATGTTTCAGCAGATGAAGCCATGGATATCCTTTCAAGGGTCAATCTTGCAGAGCTAAGACTGGACAGAATAAATTTCGACAAAAAAGACATAAAAAGACTTTTTTCAACCAGAACAAAGACTATTGTCACATACAGACAAAATGAAAAAATAGATGAAAATGAAAGAAAAAATATCTTGATAGAAGCAATTAAAAATGGCGCATCCATGGTTGACATTGAAGTTGAAAACAGCGATGATTTTAAAAATGAAATTATTAAAATAGCAGAAAAAAATAAATCTACTGTAATTATATCATACCACGATTTTGAAAAAACACCTGTAATGAGGGAACTTGAACAGATTTTAAACTGGTGCTTTGAAAGCGGCGCTGATATTGCAAAAATTGCATGCCAGGCCAACAATGCTGGAGACGCTGCACGTCTCCTTGCCCTGTACAGCTTTGGAAAACCGCTTATATCCATAGGTATGGGTGATGCAGGGAAAATAACGCGAATAGCAGCGCCGCTCCTTGGTGCGCCATTTACATATGCCTCCCTTGTAAAAACCAAACAGACAGCGCCTGGACAAATTGAAGCAGATAAACTTGAATCAATAATAAAAATGATACAGGAAAGCTGATGAATAAAGAAATTAAACTCTTTGGAGTAGCAGGAAACCCTGTAATGCACAGCAAAAGTCCTGATATGTTTAATCGGTTCTTTAAAGAAAAAGGTATAAATGCCCGGTACTTAAAAATCGCTGCTTCATCACCTGAGGATGTAATGAAGCTATTTAATGAACTGGATTTTACAGGAATTAATATTACAGCTCCATTTAAAAACAGCATAGTACCGCTTGTTTCAAACCCAGATGATGATGTAATTAAAACAGGCAGCCTTAATACAATAATAAAGGATAAACACAAAATTTATTCCTACAACACAGACCTTTATGGTGTTACAGAATCCTTAAAAAAATATATAAAAAACCTGAAAGGGAAAAGGACACTTGTTATAGGTGCAGGCGGTGCTGGAATTTCTGCAGCCTATGGTCTGTTAAAGGAAGGCGCTCATGTAACAATAATCAACCGCACTCTGGAAAAGGCAAAAAACGCTGCAGAGCTTATTGGGACTAAATACGACTCAATGGATAATCTGCAAAAATATCTTAAAGAATCTCAAATAACAGTAATAACCCTGCCCCATGAAGCAGGGGCTGTTGACATATCATCTATGAAAAAGGGTTCCATAATTTTTGATGCATCATATAAAAATTCCTTTTACAAAGAAACAGCAAAAAATAAAGGCCTCACCTTTATTGATGGAAAAGAATGGCTTAAAAATCAGGCAATACCAGCATGTGAATATTTTACAGGATTAAGGCCTGACTATTCGGAAATGAAAATATCACACAGTAAAAAAAATAAAATAAAAGAAATTATTTCTATTATAGGATTTATGGGAAGCGGCAAAACCACAGTGGCTTCCTTGCTTGCAAAATCCCTTGGATATGAATTCATAGACACAGACGCAGAAATTGAAAAAGCTGCATCAATGTCTATTGAGAAAATCTTCACAGAAAAGGGGGAAGAGGCTTTTCGCAACATGGAGAAAAAAATTCTCCTTTCTGTTAAAGATAAAAATAAAATTGTTCTATCCTGTGGCGGCGGTATAATTTCAGATAAAGAGAACAGAGAATTTTTAAAAACCTCAACCACCTGCTTCTGGCTTTATACCAGCATGGAAAATTCCATTAAAAGAATAAATGACGAGTCCAGGCCTTTGCTGAAAACCAAAAATCCCCTTTTATCAGCCCGGGAGCTATTTAGCAAAAGAAAAGATCTATATGCTGAAACATGTGAAGTAGTATTATCATCTGACCATGAACCTGAAAAAATTGCGGAGCTTATAAATGAAGAGATACGTTTATCCCTCTAAAATAAATGGGACTATAAAAGCACCTCCATCAAAAAGTGAAATGCAAAGAGCTGTTGCTGCTGCACTTCTTGCAACAGGGGAAAGCCTTATTTTAAATCCATGCTTTAGTGATGACTCAATAGCAGCACTTGATATGGTTAAAAAAATGGGAGCAAAGGTCAAAAAAGGCTCCGAGCTTGTAATAATAAAAGGAGGTCTTGACATTAGGGATGAAAACCTTTTTTGCGGAGAATCAGGCCTTGCTATTCGCATGTTCACACCCATAGCAGCACTGTCTGGAAAACCCTTAACTCTTAATGGAAAAGGCACTCTCCTTAAACGCCCTGTTTCCCTTATAGAAAAGGAGCTGGCAGATCTGGGTGCAACGGTTTCTTCAAACAGAGGTTTTGCTCCTGTTACAGTATCAACAAAGCTGGAAGGTGGAGAAACAGAAATTGATGGCAGCATAAGCTCACAGTCCCTTACAGGGCTTTTAATGGCCCTCCCTGCTGCTGTTAAAGACAGTACAATCAGGGTTAAAAACCTCACGAGCAAGCCCTACATAGATATGACAATAAAGATGCTCAAGGCCTTTTCTGTTGAAGTGGAAAACACAGACTATAAGGAATTTCGCATTAAAGGCTCACAAAAATATAAACCAGCTATAGTTGAAATAGAATCAGACTGGAGCAGTGCAGCATTCCTTCTTTGCGCAGGTGCAATCAATGGAGATATAAAAATCACAGGCCTTAATACCAAATCTGTTCAACCTGACATGGCAATACTCGATGCCCTCAATTCAGCAGGAGCTGATTTAATTATAAGCAATGATTCAATTACAGTAAAAAAAAGCAGCCTTAAAGGATTTACCTTTGATGCAACAGAATGCCCTGACCTTTTCCCTCCCCTTGCTGCCCTGTCCCTTTTTTGCAAAGGCAGTACTGAAATAAAGGGAATCCACAGGCTTAAACACAAGGAAACCAACAGAGCTGTCACAATAAGAGAGGAGCTATCTGCAATAGGGGGGGATATTATTGAGCAGGGTGATTCCATGATAATAAACAAATCAAACGTCCATGGAGGAGATACCAATTCAAGGGGAGACCATAGAATAGCAATGGCATGTGCAATTGCAGCACTTGGAGCTACAGGGCCTGTTTCCATAGAAAATTCTGAAGCTGTAAATAAATCCTATCCCCAATTTTTTAATGAAATAATAAAAGCAGGAGTTAAAATACAATGAACAGTTTTGGAACTATTTTCAGGCTGTCAATTTTTGGAGAATCCCATGGAAACGGCATAGGGATTATAATTGATGGAGCACCTCCTGGAATTGAATTTTCCACAGATGATATGGAATCTGATCTGGCAAGGAGAAGATCAGGCGCCAGGGGAACAACGCTGCGCCAGGAAAGCGACATTCCTGAAATTTTAAGCGGCATATATAACAATAAAACTACAGGGGCGCCCATAACCATACTTTTCAGAAACAGCAATACCAGGTCTCACGACTATGACAGGTTCAGGGACACGCCCAGGCCTGGACACGCTGATTTCACTGCAATGACAAAATATAAGGGATACAATGATCCAAGAGGAGGAGGACATTTTTCAGGCCGCATTACTCTGGGAATTGTTGCTGCAGGGGCTTTGGCAAAAAAAATTCTTCCATCAATGAAAATCAATTCACAGATAATTGAAATTGGAGGGGAGAAGGATTATGCCCCTGTGCTGGAAAAAGTAATTGAAGAAAAAGATTCAGCAGGAGGGATTGTGCAGGTAACAGCAAGAGGCATACCAGCCGGTATTGGTGAGCCATTTTTCAACTCCATGGAATCCTGTTTAAGCCACCTTGTTTTTTCAATACCAGCAGTAAGAGGAATAGAATTTGGTGCAGGCTTTGCATCTGCCAGAATGAAAGGAAGCCAATGCAATGATCCTCTTATTTCTACTGATGGGAAGACATCATCAAACAATGCTGGAGGTATAAATGGCGGTATTACAAACGGCAATGACCTTATCTTCCGTGTTGCAGTAAAGCCCACATCAAGCATTGGAAAGGAGCAGGAAACCATAAATTTAAAAATCGGAGTTATGGAAAAACTTGAAATTGAAGGACGCCATGACTCCTGCATAGTTTTAAGAACACCTGTTATTTTTGAAGCCTGCACAGCCATAGCTGTAGCAGACCTTTTTTTAACAGGCAAAACCTATAATTAAAATATGGAGCATAATTATGAAACTGAATGAAATAAGAAACAATATTGACCTGATAGATTCCAGAATACTTAAACTGCTCAATGATCGTATGGAGCAGGCGCTCTTAGCTAAAAAATTCAAAACCCAGATTGAAGATCTGGACAGAGAAAAGGATCTTTTGCAACGACTGAAAAACAACCCCAATGCCCTGATAGATCCTGAATTTACAGAATCCCTTTATAAAACCATTCTCACATTCAGCAAAAAACTCCAAACCAGGGAGAGTGTGGTTACCGGATTCCAGGGCGAACATGGAGCTTACAGTGAAGAGGCAGCAAGGCAGTGGAATAAGGATTTTGTAACCATCCCATGCACAACCTTTAATGCGGTTTTTGAAGGTGTAAATTCAGGGATGTTCGACTATGGAATTGTTCCTGTGGAAAATACCCTGGGAGGAATTGTCGGGCCTGTAAATGAGCTTCTAATAAATACTGAACTTAAAATAATTGGAGCAATTGACCTGCCGGTTCACCATTCACTCCTTATGCTACCAGGTACTGATCACAGGGAAATTCGTGAGGTTTATTCTCACTCCCAGGCCCTGGCTCAGTGCAGACGATTCCTTTCAAGGAATAACCTCACCCTTGTACCCTATTATGACACAGCAGGTGCAGCACGAATGCTTGCAGAAAAACGCCCCAGAGGCGCGGCATGTATAGCAAGCAAACTTGCAGCCCGGCTTTACAATCTTGAAATACTAAAAGAAAATATTGAAGATTCCAGCATAAACAGAACAAGATTTCTCATACTGGCAAAGCATGAAACTGCTGAGGATGGAAACAAATGTTCTATTACCTTTACTACTGAGCACAAATCCGGAACACTTTTCAGCATACTGGAACTCTTTGCAAAATCAGGAATAAACCTGACCAGAATTGAATCTATCCCTAATGAACCGGGGAATTATTCATTTTTCCTGGACTTTGACGGTTCATTAAAGAATAAAAAAGTTAAAGCAACACTTGAACAGGCAGAAGAGCAGACATCTGAATTTAAAATACTGGGATGCTACAATGAAAAAATCATTGTGGATGAACAGGAGATTAAGGAGATCCTATAATGAAAATATTTATAATTGGCGCAGGTAAGATGGGCTGCTGGCTGACAGAGGAGCTATGCCATGACCACGAGCTTGCAGTTTTTGACACAGACCCGCGCAGAATGAAATTTTTCATCAATGTGGAGAGGTACATAAATATTGAGGATGTGAAAAATTTCAAACCTGACCTTGTAATAAACTGTGTCAGCCTTGAAAAGACTGAAGAGGTTTTTAATGCAGTTCTTCCGCTAATCCCTGAAGATAGTTTAATCTCTGATATAGCATCTGTAAAAAACGGATTGTTAAACTTTTATAAAAATTCCGGACACAGATTTGTTTCCACTCACCCAATGTTTGGCCCCACATTTGGAAACGTAAGAGATCTGAGCAATGAAAACGCAATAATAATAGAAGAATCAGACGAAGAAGGTAAAACTTTTTTCAGGAACCTTTTTAAAAAACTGAACCTTAATATTTATGAATACACCTTTAATGAACACGATGAGATAACAGCCTATTCCCTTTCAACACCCTTTGCCTCATCTCTTGTATTTGCAGCCTGCATGAAAAAAATAGACGCACCAGGTACAACATTTCGCAAGCACATGGAAATTGCAAAGGGACTCCTTTCTGAGGATGATTTTCTTGTATCAGAAATTCTCTTTAATCCGCATACCCTTAAACAGATTGAAAGCATTAACCAGCAGCTTTCGTACCTGACCCATATTATAAAGGATAGGGATTATGAAGAAATGACCAAATTTCTTGAAAAGCTGCGGACAAATATAAAATAAAAAAGGGTTCTTAAAAAGAACCCTTTTTATATATATAAATACCGGATAAATACTATTCCACAACAAAGGAGGAGATGTTTGAATTATAAAGAGAGTTTTTTACCCTTTCAGCTTCATTTCTGCTTCTAAGTCCCTCAACTCTGACTTTATAAAAATCGCCATCCTGAATAACCTTTACAGGCATATCTGTTATGCCCTGAATACGGTCTCTCAGATTTTCCGCATTACGCCTGGAATAAAAAGCCCCAGCCTGAAGCTTCAAATCAGAGGAGTAACCATAGGAGCTGTCATACCTGTTCCCTTCATCATATCTGCTTACATTTAAGGGAATTCCCCTGTCAGAAACAGGCTCAACAAAGCTGGTTCCACTATCCCTTCCAATAGCAGCGCTATTATCGCCCATGTGAATAACATTTATTCCCACATTAACCTCACCAGCCCTTACCATGTCCAAAGACCGGGCTGCTTCAAAGGATACATCAATAATCCTGTTTCCCCTGTAGGGTCCCCTGTCATTTATTTTAAGCCTTACGCTCTTACCATTTTCCAGATTGCGCACTTCAACAATTGATCCAAATGGAAGGGTTTTGTGAGCAGCAGTAAACTGATTCATATCAAATCTTTCACCTGAAGCTGTGGTTTTCCCATGGAATTCCCTGCCATACCATGAAGCAAGCCCCTTTTGATAAAAGCGATCTTCGCGAAATTCCCTGCTATCAGTGTTAAAAATTCCTGCAGGTTCATTCCTTACCTCATTCTCCCTGTATGGAGCCTGCTGATAATTATTGCGCACAGCACTATCTGAATAGCTATCACGATTTACACTGTTATCACGCTCATTATAATTATTTCTGTCATTTCTGTTATCATAGGCATTATAGCGACTATTATTATCGTACCTCTGATCATCTGAAACTTTCTGTGCCCTGTCATAGGGTGGAATCCGATCTGCCCCACCTCCGCCTGGATCAAAAGTTTCAAATTCTTCACTTTGAAAACTCCCTTTATAATCATTACCCCTGGTCTGCGCCTTGCCAGGTGTGCACCCGGCAAGCATTACCATTATACAAAGGCCGGCTACAGGAATAATCATATTTTTCCGGAAACTGTTCATTTTCTACCTCCCATATAAACACCTGTTTATTTTATCGGCTCCAGCCCTGTCCGCCTTAATTCTTATTTTTTTTATGTCACAAAAATCCTTGACCTCTCACCCTGTTCATAATGATTATAGTTTATTATTTCCAGAAAGATAAAACCATTTTAACCAGAGGTAAAATGAAAATAGTATCCAATAAACCCACAATTACACGCAAAGAGCTTGAAGGGGTACTGGACTGCCTTATACACGCTGAAATAAATACAGGGGGTTCTGTTAAAAGCTTTGAATCTGCTATTTCTGACATAATCGGCTTAAAATACCCCTTGGCAGTAAACTCCATTACATCTGCCTATATACTCATATTTAAATCTCTTGAAATCGGGGCAGATGATGAACTAATAATCCCCTCTATCATGAACCAGGCGCCTTTAAGTGCACTTCACATTACTGGAGGCAAACCTGTAATAATTGATTCAGAGAACAATTCAATTTATCCCTCTATAGAACAGATAAAAAATGCCATTACAGAAAAAACCAAAACAATTGTATTATGCGATATCTTTGGATACCACTTTGACACAACAGCTCTTGCTGATATAAATATACCTGTAATTATTGACGTTTCCCATACAATAGGCACAGAGTACAATGGCTCCTATGCAGGCTCACAGGGAACTTTTGCAGTAGCATCCTTTGCCCCTTCAATGATTATTACAACAGGTAATGGCGGAATTGTTCTTACAAATAATTCCAGATACTTTTCATCAATGAGAGAACTGCGGGGATATAAGGAAGATTCCATAAATTACGATTTTACACTAACTGATATTCAGGCTGCAATGGGGATTTCCCAGCTGATAAAGCTTAAAGATTTTTTAAAGCGCAGGCGGGAGATTGCAAAAAAATATCATGAGTCCATACGCATTACTCCGCACAAAACACTCTTTCCCTATAGTGAAGATGCAGCATACCAGACCTTCCCTGTGCTTTTTGATGCACCTATAGACAGAGTTGAAAAATACTGGAAAAAAAACGGCATTGAAATTGTAAAAGCAATACCTGCTCCCCTACATTCCATATCAGGACTAAAAGGTTTTGATTTCCCAAATAGTGAGCGTATTTCGAAAAAACTATTTTCAATACCTCTATACCCCACTCTCACAAAAATGGAAATAGAAAAAATATCAAAAACTTTGGCATCTTTTATTTAAATTGTAACGCTATACTGGTTATTATTACCTAAATATTTACAATATTTATAAAGAGGATAAAATGTACATATTAACAGTAGAAGATACTTTTGCATCTGCACATCAGCTTAGAGGATATAAGGGCAAATGTGAAAACATACATGGACACAACTGGAAAGTTGTATTGAGCATAAAAGGGACAAAGCTGAATGACATAGAACTTCTTATGGACTTTCATGACATTAAAAGTATTTTAAAAAAAACAATAGATCAGATTGATCACAAAAATATAAATGAAGTTCCGCCATTTGACAAAATAAATCCCAGCTCTGAACTTATAGCAAAATTCATAAGTGATCAAATCACAGAAGAGCTAAAAAAACATGGTGATCATATTCAAATCGATTCTGTAACAGTATGGGAATCAGCTACATCCAGGTGTACCTATATTCCTGAATAATTATTTTTTTACAGACAATAGTTCTTTAATCTTTTCTTTCAATTCATCCAGATTTGAAGATTTGGTTAAATATGCATCAGCTGTCCATGTCATAAAATTGCTTTTATAATTTGAATAGGCTGTGTATATTATTACAGGAATTTTTTTATTAAGAGAAATAACTTTACCCAAAGCTTCAATGCCATCCATTTCAGGCATGCGTATATCCATTATTACAAGATCAAAAGGTTCCTTTTTAACCAGCTCTATGGCAGCTTTACCATTTTCAGCTCTTAAAATTTCATAACCCTCTTCTTCAAGTTCCTCAGCATAGAGTTCCCTAAGATTATCCTCATCTTCAACAATTAACAATCTTGCCATAATATATCCCCCCTGAGTTCTTTTTATAATACGATTACTATTAAAGCCTCATAAATTATTATTCCTTATAACAATTAGTCTACTCCATTTTTAATGCTTTCAGAAATTATATCCTCACGATTTTTAGGCTCAGGACCTGGCAAGGGAAGCTTAATAACAAATTCCGCACCGCCCTCTTCCCTGTTATATGCCCTGATTTTACCCTTATGATCCTTTATAATTTTTTTAATATTAGCAAGACCCAGGCCTATACCTGTAATTTTTGTGGTAAAAAAAGGCTCAAAAATAGTATTGGAATCTTCCTGATTAAAACCAGAGCCTGTATCCTGTACATATATATAGATAAATTCTTCGTCATTTTTAGTAACAACACTAATCTCTCCCCCTTCAGGAGTTGCATCAATTGCATTCTGGAAAAGATTAAGCATCACCTGCTTCATCTGGTTAAAATCCGATTTAACAGAAGGGATATCTTTTTCAAGTATAAGGTTCACGGAAATTTTCTTCTCATAAATATAGTTTTTTAAAAGAATGT
The DNA here is from genome assembly GCA_964438485.1 of uncultured Leptospirales bacterium. Classification (GTDB taxonomy): domain Bacteria; phylum Spirochaetota; class UBA4802; order UBA4802; family UBA5550; genus JBBAGC01. The sequence goes on from CAYTLM010000021.1 coordinate 13,642, forward strand.
ATGTATCATTTATTATTCTGTTAATATCATTAAATTCCTTTATATACGTTGACGGCCTGGTAAAATCCATAACATTGGAAAGAATTTTTTCAAGCCTCTCAGATTCTCTCTGAATAATTTCCGCTGAAGCAACAATTTTCTCTTCATCAGGCAGATCCTTTTTAAGAAGCCTTAAAATTCTTTTGGCATATCCTCCCATTGTTACAAGGGGATTTCTTATCTCATGAGCTATGTGTGAGGCTATGCGTCCCACTGCTGCCATTTTTTCAGACTCAACAATTGCCTCCTGACGCTCCTCAAGCTTTTTCATCTCCTGTTTAAGCTCAACAAGATTAAAATAGCTTTCTATAAGAAAAGCAGCCTGAATAGAAAAAATTGAAAGGAGGTCAATACTCTGGGATGAAATCCCTGTCATATTATATTTATTATCAGCAACTATTACACCAATAGCTTTCTTAAAAGAAATAAGAGGCATTACTAAAAATTCATCAACCTCCATAAAGCTTCTTATTTCCTCGCCAACCCTGCTATCTTCAAAGGCATTCTTTACATGAACCCTGGACATGGTTCTCACAGCAGAACAAAAAATATTTTCTTCACTAAGCTTAACGTTGTATTCCAGAACTTTCTCAAGAAGCCTGTTCTTCTTTACTTCAAGCGGATACTGGAAGGAATAATCAAATTCAGTATTGGACAGATTATTCCATATTTCTATAGCTTCCTCAAAAGAGTCCGGACCAAGCGCCATTTTACCCTTAAGCCTGTCATCCTCAACAAGAAAAAGCATTGCTCTGTTAAAGCCCAGCCCTGAGCCTGAAGTAACACCAAAGAGAATATTATAGAGCATTCTCTCTGATTCAACACCATCTCCAATAGATTCTGTCAAGTGGCTTAAAATTGATGCCTGATAATCTTTGCTAAAACGATCTGTTATATCATCAATTATAATTACTATCTGTTCCTCGCCATTAACAAGCATGCCCGATATCTTAATATCAGAAATTATTGACTTACGGCTTATTGACATGAGGTGCACATTCTTTAAAACAATAGAATCACCGCTTCCCTCTTTAATAATATTATTAATTCCTATTTTAATACGGGTATTTACAAAATAAAATATACTATCAAGACCCTTTCCTGATATCTTTTCAGGTTCTACGTTAAATTTTTTACAAAATCCCTCATTCACATAAACTACTTTTTCCGACTTATCTATTACAATAAAAATTGAATCAATGGAAAGAATAAGCTGGCTGTATATTTCATGAAATTTTTTAAGTTCATCACTTTGTGAAGATACTATTGAATCAAACTGCTTACCCACAAGCAGAAGCTCTTTAAGAAGCCCGGAAGTGCTCCTCTCCCGCATCTCAGTATCAGTAATTAAAAATTTTCCCTTTTTAAATTCATTTATTATCTGCTTTAAACTTTGCAGGTTGGACCACAAAAACAAACCTATCCTGTAATAATAGAAATAGACCCTTACAACAAAATAAAAAAGCATGCCCCCTATAAGAATACAAAAGGTCATGTTTGAAATGTTTTCCATTGTTTTCAAAAGGGTCAAAACAAATACTGCAAAAACAAGGTGAGGCATAAACAGCTTAAAAATCCATATCAAATAAATCTTTTTGCTTTGCAGGCTTTGGAATTTATTTTTTAAGTTCAATTTTATCATTGGTTTTATTTCTTTATTTAATTTGACTTATACATGTTATTAATACTGTGTTAAATAAAGCAATCAAGCAATATTTTTCTACAAAGATTAATCATACAATAAAACTCAGGATTTAACATGAAAATAGTGCTGGCAACAGGAAATAAAAACAAAATAAGGGAAATAAAAGAAAAATTATCATCTATTGGTAAACTTGACATCTCCTCCTTTGAAGAGTTAAAAAATATTCCTGAAATTGAAGAAAACGCTCCCACCTTTGAAGGGAATGCAATAATTAAGGCAAAAGCAATATGCAATTTTACAGGATTCCCTGCAATGGCTGATGACTCCGGACTGGTTATTGATGCCCTTAATGGAGAGCCTGGAGTATATTCCGCGCGATATGGTGGAGCTAACCTCTCTGACATGGGAAAAAACAACCTGGTGCTTTCAAAGATGAAAAATCTGCATAAAGAAAAAAGAAGCGCCCGCTTTATCTGTGCAATTGCCCTGGCTTTTCCTGATGGCAAAATATACACTGTACAGGGTGAATGTCAGGGAATAATCAGCAATGCTCCAATTGGAAATAATGGATTTGGATATGATCCTATTTTTTATATTCCTGAACTGAAAAAAACAATGGCTCAACTTTCTCCTGATGAAAAAAATCACATAAGCCACAGAGGAAAAGCCATTGAAAAAATATACACTATTTTAAAAGACATTCTGGAGAACAAGCTGTGACAAAAAAATTATCACCTGCAAAGGCTGCTGCTATTATACAAAAGCTTGAGGAGATGTATGGGCTGCCTAAGCCTGATCTCTCTTTTAAAAATCTTTATCAGCTCATAATAGCTGTTGTATTATCAGCACAAACCACAGACATACAGGTAAACAAAGTAACAGCAGAGCTTTTTAAAAAATATAAAGACTTTAAATCCCTTGCAGCAGCAAATCCAGATGATGTTGAATCCATAATAAAAAGCACTGGCTTCTATCGTACAAAGGCAAAGAATATCATTGCCCTGTCAAAAATTATTATGGAAAAATATAAGGGAGAAGTTCCCTCATCCATGCAGGAACTCACACTACTTCCTGGTGTGGGAAGAAAAACCGCTAATGTTGTAATGTCCATTGGTTTTGGCATACCTGCTTTAGCTGTGGATACCCATGTGTCACGTTTGGCACAGCGCCTTGGCTTTAGCACCAATAAAGATCCTGATAAAATTGAACAGGATATATGTTCTTTGCTTGAAAAAGAATCATGGACAAAGACCCATCTCCTCCTGATAAAACATGGCCGCATCCTGTGCAAAGCCCGCAACCCTTTGTGTATAAAATGCAATTTGCAAAAGGAATGTTTCTATTTCAAAACTGGTTTATCTTCCTCTTCAAAAGAAACTCCCTGAAAGCAGCAACCACTTCAAGATCATAAATATCCTTTTTCATATCAGAGGAGGGATCAAACCCTGTGATCCCCTCAAGAGCCAGGTAAACCCTTTCAGAAATTTCTCTATTGATATCCGTAAGATAGGGAACAAGAAATTCAGCAGCATCAATACTCTCTGTGTACTCAAGTGTATCAATTATCCAAAGCTTCATTTCCGGACTCCCGGTCTTAAACATATCAAAAAAATGCTTTTCCCTTCCTGGAAAATATCTGGCAAAAAATCTTTTAAAATGATCCGCAGCAAGAAAATCCTCAGAATTAATCACAGCCTGATTAATAGCATAGTGCCTAAGAATGTTGAAATCTATTTCAACATTCTTTTTAAACAGGTAGTCAAAAATAAAATCACCACTAGCCATATCAGATCCTGTAATAATATCAGCCCATTGATCAGTGGTATAATTAATTTCTCTATTGAACCTGTTTGAAAAACGTATAAAATTAACAACCCTTGCTGTACCATTTTCGTCAGGAATTATTTTTTCCAGTTCATTTAAAGGATACTTCACCCCTGTTTTAAGCAAAAGATTTGCAGATGTAATATATGCATATCCCTGTTTTTCTGAAGAATTAAATATTATCAGATTCACAGCAATTACCAGGAAAAAAAAGAAAGATCCGGCAAACAGTGCTGCAAGAGCACTTTTTATAACTCTCCCTTTTTCATAAAGGGAATCATAAATAAGTACAAACATAAATATAAAATATTTTATAAATTTTATACTCCCTATTTCATAACCTGCTTCAAAAGAAGCATAAAGAAATTTATCAGTGATAAAAAATGCAACAGAATAAAAAATGAACAGAGGAATTGCAATTCCAGGCCTTTTATTCTGTTTTAGAACCAAGAACAATATGAGGGCATAAAATATTGTGTTTGAATATCTGCCATCCATCAATCTAAAAAGCGGCTCAGCTGGCCAGTTTTGAAGATGAACAGAACTTACAACAGTAAAAACAGCTGTCATAAGATAAATAAAAATAATAGGGGCTCCTCGTAAGTTAAAAAAAAGTATATAATTGCCAGCTAATCCATATTTGGCCTTAAAACTCTCCCTATAAAGATCCAGATCAATCTGTGAAAAAATATAAATAATATAAAAGGAAAGCACCATTATATAAACCCGCACAATAATGGAAACACCACCCCAGTCATATTTCAGGTTAAAAAGACCATTAACCAGAAGAAGAGCCAAAAGAATATAAAGGAAGTTTTTTAATCCCTTAAATGTTTCTAATAATAAATTCATGAGCAATATCCTCTTAAACTAAAAACAAAAAAATTAAACCTCTTCATGTTTATACCACCCCATGTATGAATGTCCAGTTTTTTAAATTTTACCAGAAGAAACAGCTTGAACCATGCTGTATTTTTATTACTATAATTAATATTAACATTGCAAAAAATATCAAAAATATTTATTATTAGATTGATTTTATACTCTTCACTTAAAAACAAGAGGCTTAAACAAATCATGAGATTTAACGAACCTACATACGCCAAATTTTACAACAAAAGGCAG
>CAYTLM010000022.1:0-17816 GCA_964438485.1 uncultured Leptospirales bacterium
CAGATATTCTTGGCACAATGGTAAACACCCTTATTTTAGCCTATATGGGAAGCTCTCTAGGGCTTATACTCTTTATTTCAATACGTCTGCAGCCCGAAATGAGCTTCTGGATGGTGATGAACCACAACCTTATATTAGGTGAAATAGTTAAATCAGCAATTGGAAGTATAGGCCTTTTCATCTCCATACCCATAACAGCTTTTATATCAGTAGAAATTTATGAAAAACACTACGCCAATAAAAAGAAAAATATGACTCAGGACAGTTTGGATTAATCATAAATTATTCTTTACTTTCTCATTATTTTTATTCATACTGAATATACTTTCTAATGCTGCATAAGAAAGCCTTAACACAATAGAGCAGCACAGGATAAAAACCATGGAAAAGAAAGATATAAAAGAACAGCTTTCACAAATACTGGAAAATTCCCACTTGTTAAAAACTGTGGAAACCATAGGTCTGAATAAAGAAAAAAGCATTTCAACAGCCAGAGTGAGGAGTCTCACAAATGATGAGATTAAAACTTTAATCAGTGGAAACAATTTTTCACCAGAGTGGCAAAACATACTTGTTGAAGAATCCTTTTCTCCTGAGTTTATAAAGAACAGCAGGTTTTATGGAAACTGTATATTAGGCAAATTTACAGGAAAACCTATTAATGCTGGAAACACCCAATTCCCATGCACTGGAATTTACAACAGCACTATTTACAACAGTGAAATAGAATCAAATGTCCTTATTGATTCCTGCGGGCTAATATCCAGCTATACCATTTCAGAATCAACTGTTCTTTTTCACGTAAACAGCATAACTGCTTCAAAACAGTTCTCTGCCGGAACATGGGGAACAATTAGTATAGGCCCTGAAACCGGAGAGCGATCTATTGATTATTTTTGTGAAATCACTCTGGATATATTGAATGAAATAATCACCTCCAAAAATTGCAATGAAACATACAAGAGATTTATAAAAGCCTATAGCGAAGACTGCGCATTCAAAACCGGCTTTATAGGCAACAATTGCCTTATAAAAAACACCCTTTCAATATCAGACTCTTTCATTGACAAAGGTACAATTATTTCAGAGGCAGGAATAATAGAAGGAACAACTATTCTTAACAAAGGAGAGGCAGATACAATAATAGGCTGCGGAGTTGAAATCAAAAACTCGTGCATACAGGAGGGGTGTGAGATCCTCTCATCTGCCCTGATTCATAATTCCCTTATTATGGAACATTCCACCTGTGAAAAAAAATGCCTTATTAGCAACAGCATTATTGGACCAGGCTCATCAATTGGAGAAGCGGAAATAACATCATCATTTACAGGCCCATTAACAGGCGCGCATCATCATTCATTATTGATCTCTGCAATATGGCCTGAAGGGAAAGGCAACCTGGGCTATGGAGCAAATGTTGGCTCAAACCACACTTCGCGCCAGCCTGACCAGGAAATATTTCCCGGTGAAGGGATGTTCTTTGGCCTTGGTACTAATATTAAATTCCCTGCTGATTACAGAAAAGCACCCTATTCGATTATAAGCACCGGTGTTACTACAATGCCGCAAAAAGTTCTATTCCCCTTTTCTTTAATCAATCAGCCATCTGCCATATATGATGAAGTTTCACCCTCCATTAATGAGATCTTTCCTGCATGGGGACTTTATAGAAATATTTATGCCATAATAAGAAATGAATTAAAATACATAGAACGACACAGAACAGGACAAAATAAAACAGACCTTGAAATATTCAGACCTGAAATTATTGACATAATGAGAAGCTCATTAGGTGCTCTTGAAAGAATCAATATTACAAAAGAAATTTATACAGACAGCGACATAAAAGGGCTTGGTAAAAATTTCATGACAGAATCAAGCAGGCTAAAAGCTATTGAAGCATATAATTTTCACATTAATTTTTACGCACTTAAACATCTAGCCCAGAGAGTGGCTAAAGTAATTGGAGATAACATCACCTTTGATCCTGAAACAATATACAGGGATGATGATGAAACCCCGTACTGGGCGCATGCAGCTGAATTAATAGATTCCCTGGGGCTTAAAACTATTCCATTAAAAGAAGCGATTAATCAATACATCTACTCTATTAATATCCTGGATGAAAATGTTTTTGAATCAAGAAACCGCGACAAAATAAGGGGTGAATCAATAATTGATGACTATGGAGATTTTCACCAGTCTCCTGGAAAAGATCCTGTAATAGCTGAACTAAAAGCAAAGTATGAAATTGAAAAATCCAGGCTTACGCAGATAATCAAGATTATTTAGACCTTTGAGTAAACCTTCCCCCCTAAATCCCCCAGATTGGGGGACTTTTTAAATACGGCGAATCGATTACCAACGGTTACCTAACGCCGACAAAGTCGGTGTATCAAGGTAGCGTTCAGGCTTCTCTTCTTCTGTCATTCCTGTAAATACAGGAATCTCATACAATAGATTCTATCCATAAGATTCCGGCATTTCGCTACCGCTACAGTCGGAATGACAAAAGGCATTTTCTATTGCTCTGACCCCATCCCTCCTAATCCAAAAAGTTTAATCCTACTTAAATTCAGCTGGGACATGAGAAACAACCTCTATTACTCCTCTTAAAACATTTCTCGATTTTTCATTTAAACGAAGCTTATCAAGTTTTTCCTCTGCTTCTTCAAGAAGCTCAATGTGTCTATTAAGAGTATCATCAATAGCACCACAATCGAGTATAGTTTTTTTAATACAGGACACAGAAGAATCTGATTTATTTTCAGATAAAAGTATATTCAGAAATTCGTCCTGCTCCTTCTCTTCAAGCCTTTGCAGGGTGTTTTGAATCAAAAGGGTAAACTTCCCCTCATGGATGTCTGTGTCTACAGCTTTGCCTGTATTTTTTTCAACACCAAAAACTCCAAGCATATCATCCCTTATTTGAAAGGCTATGCCAAGTGGAAGCGCAAACTCCTCAATACTTTTCATTTCGCTTTTTTTATTTTCACCAGCAAGAACATACCCCATAATCATAGGATAGGCAATTGTGTAAAAGGCAGTTTTCATAAGGCTTATTCGCAAAGGAATATTGCTTTCAATACTATCTTTTTTAGGCATGGAGCTAAGTGAATCAAGGATCTGTCCCCAGGCTGTTTTTTCATATGTACCTGAAAACACAGAAAGAAAGCGATTCTTATCAACCAGCCTTACATCTGCCCTGCTTATAATTTCTATCACATTAGAAAAAATTACATCAGCAAGTACTATGGCTAGATCTGCCCCGATTGTGTTTATTCCTGTGACCACTTCATATTTTTTTTGAAGCAATAGATGCATTGCTTCCCCTCCCCGCCTGGTCTCTGATTTGTCAATAATATCATCCTGTATAAGGAGAAAGGAATGCATAAGCTCAACTGTTGCTGCAAATTTTATTATCTCTTTTATTTTTTTAAAACCCTTCCTGTAGCCAAGGTAGGAATTTACAAGGAGCATTGGTCTTAGTCTTTTCCCGTCTCTAAGGCAGTATTCAAGTATTACCTCATAAAGCTCCTTTGTATAATCCGATTCTGCGCCTTCAATCTTTTCCCTGTAAAAATCACTGATATAGGAATCTATCATAATAGAATATTTTTCAAAAAATGAATTATAGGCTAAAGAGTATATTGAATCTGTTTTTTCTTTCATAATTTTTACCTGCAAGTTTTATAAATAAATCCAAGGATAAACAACCTGTAATAAATCTTTACATTTAATCTATTAAAATATTAAATTTAATTGTCCAGAATAATTGTACCAGCTTAAAAAAAAAGCCTTGTAATTAATTATTTGTTTTTAAAATAAGTTTGTGATTTCAATTTTACAGAATTACAAAATAAATTGCTTTTTCATAATCCAAAATCTGGAGCTTGTTACACATGAAGGCCAAAAGAATAATACCATGCCTTGACATTAAAGATGGACGCGTAGTAAAAGGAGTAAATTTTTTAGATCTGGTTGACGCTGGTGATCCTGTTGAAAATGCCAGGTTCTATGATTCAGAAGGAGCAGATGAGATCTGCTTTCTCAACATTGCAGCTTCACCTGATAACAGGGACAGGATCCTTGACATGATTAAAAAAATATCTGAAACAATACGTATTCCATTTACAGTAGGAGGCGGTATAGGCTCTGTTGAAGATGTGCGGCTGATACTGAAAAGCGGAGCAGACAAGGTTTCCATTAGCACAGCTGCTTTTCTTAATCCTGAACTAATTACACAGGCTGCAAAAGAATTTGGGTCACAACGGATCATTGCAGCTATTGATGCAAAAAAAAATGATAAAGGTGGATGGACAGTTTTTATAAATGGAGGGAAAACAGCAACTGAAATGGATGTTGTTGACTGGGCTGTTAAAGCAGAAAAACTGGGTGCTGGTGAAATACTTTTAACAAGCATGGATAAAGATGGCACTAAAGATGGCTATGATATTGAGCTTACACGCCTGATTTCAGAGGCAGTAAATATACCTGTTATTGCTTCAGGCGGAGCAGGAACTGTTGATCACCTTTATGAAGGGCTTACAAAAGGAAAGGCAGATGCTGTACTTGCTGCTTCCATTTTTCATTTCAGAGAAATAAGCATTAAAGAGGTTAAGGAAAAACTTATAAGCAAGGGTATTCCCATAAAATCTTCTTAAAGGAATTAACCGACTATTATAGCAGCACAAAATACAAAACAACTGCAATAAGCACAATAAAAACCAGTCCGGAAATAATAAGGCTCAAGCTGTTTCCTGCACCTGCACCGGATTCACCAGCTTTTGCATTGCTATAAAAAGAAGGATCCATTGACACTTTAATTCGGTCCTCTTCCTCAACAATTTTGACATAAATTCCCCTTGCAACAATAGCAAAAAAAGTATAGGCTCCATCATGTTTTCTTGAAACTATACGGCCTGTAATGGGTTTAAACTTCCCGCTTTCATCATAGGCATCAAAGGCTTTAGCAACCTCAATAGCTTTGGGGTTGTTATCTACAAGGCTGATTTTAATACGATCCCCTTCTACAAGGCTTGAAATATCCTTACCTTTTATGGGTGAAAGAATAAGCGCTCCATTAAGGATCAGTTTTACATCTTTCCCTTGAAGAGGATCGTCCAGTTTTTCTATTTTAATTTCAGGCTCCTGTTGTTTTGCACGACCCTTTGCCAAATCAGCTGCTGAAATTTTACTGCTGGTTAAAGAACACATCTCCATGGAAAGGGATGATATTCTTTCATAATCAATAGAAACATCAATACTCTGATAACCTGTTGAATCAGTTAAGAGCCTTTGAAACTCGTGATTTACTGCAATTCCATCATCCTGTTCCATAAGTTTTACTAACTTGGGAAACTCTTTCATGTAAACGACTTTGTTTAAATATGCAGTAAACTCGCCTTTAAAAACTTCGTCCAAATTTCCTTTATTGCTAATTTCAAGAATTTCTTTTTCAAAATTACGCCAATCCTTTGAAGTTTTAACATCAGCTGTTTCATCAGACCTGCATGCAATAGCATAGGAATGAATTAATTTAAAATAATCAAGATTAAAAAAAAGAATGAATGCTCCATACACACTTGACGAAGAAAAACGCCCCTTTATAACGAACAAATCAAGATAGGCGCCTGAAAGCATTTTTCTGGACTTATCATCATCACCATAAGTATAATACATGGCAACCTGAAGCTTCTTTGACTGCTCAGAAAAATTGCTGGCAGCAGATTTTAAATCATTAGTCATAAAGGCCTCTTTGAATAAAACTTAATTGCAGATTAAAGGATTTAATCGCTTTAACCAGCTGAATACTTAACCATTACTTTTTTGACTCTTTCAAGGAGAATGCGTCTATTTACAGGTTTAAGAATATAATCTTTTACCCCCATGGAAATAAGATCCTGCATTACCCCTTTTGTGGTTTCATCACTTATAAAAACAATAGGAGAGGCATTGCCCCTTTCTTTAAGCTCAAATGCCAGAGCATAGCCATCCAGTACAGGCATATCGAGTTCTGTTGTTATCAAATCAACCCTGCCATTTAACCTGTCATAATGAGCAATAGCTTCTTTGCCATTTGAAGCTGTGGCTACAATATCATATTCTTCAGATTCAAAAATCTGAGCTATCTGCTTTCTATTAAATTCCCTGCTATCTACTACAATTATCTTGTAATGCCTCCCTCCAGGAGCAATACCATCAGGTATCTTTGTGTTTAGATTGGGAAAATCCGCCTTATACCTCATCTAAAAATCTCCCTCAAACAAATAATTTATTCAAAATATAACCGAAATTATCATGCCCTAATCAGTCAAGTAATTAATAATTATAACTTTTAATGATGTCAAGATGAAATTAGATAAAATAAAAATATGATTATCACCTGACTAAACCACCTGCCTTTTACTATAATAAAAAAAGAGTTAGCGATTCCTTCCTTATAATATAGAAAAGTGATTGCTTAAAAAATAACGCCATTTTATTCTTTATTTTAAAAAATTTAACCTGATATAATTATTTTATAACCTGAACTTAAAGGAATATTTTTTCAATATAAAAACACCTTGATAAATATTATAATTTCAGTTATTTTTATTAAACACAAGCTTAATTTACTTGACTTACACCTTTACAGATTAGTCAATTTGCCTGTTTTAATTTTTTTACAGAGGATAAACAATGTATTTTCAGGAAATAATTGCAAAACTAAATGAATACTGGGCAAAACAGGGGTGTTTAATAATACAGGGGGCAGATCTTGAGGTTGGAGCAGGAACCTTTAATCCAGCCACATTTCTCAGAGTGCTTGGGCCGGAACCATGGAATGTGGCATATGTGGAACCATCACGCCGCCCCACTGACGGCAGGTATGGAGACAATCCAAACAGATTACAGCACTACTATCAATATCAGGTAATAATGAAACCCTCCCCTGTAAACATTCAGGATCTCTATCTCCAATCACTTGAGTATTTAGGTATAAAACTAAAGGAACATGATGTAAGATTTGTTGAAGATGATTGGGAGTCACCCACTCTTGGGGCAGCTGGACTTGGCTGGGAGGTTTGGCTAAATGGCATGGAAGTTACACAGTTTACATATTTTCAGCAATGTGGCAGCATTGATCTTCACCCTGTTTCAGTTGAATTAACATACGGCCTTGAAAGAATATGTATGTACATACAGGGAATTGACAATGTTTTTGATATAAAATGGAATAAACAGTTTACCTATAGAGATATTCACCATAGAAGTGAAGTTGAATTTTCTCACTACAACTTTAATATAGCTGATATAGACCTGCACTTTAAATTATTTGACCTCTTTGAAAAGGAATGCCTTTCTATTCTTGAATATGATAAAGCCAACATTGTACTGCCTGCTTATGATTATGTACTAAAATGCTCTCATGTATTCAACATGCTTGATGCGCGCGGTACTATTTCTGTTACTGAACGCGTAGGCTATATTACCAGGGTAAGAAATATTGCACGAAAATGTGCTGAAAAATATTTGCAGATCAGGGAGGAGATGGGCTTCCCTTTGCTAAAGACAGATATTAAACAGGAGCAGGTATGAACAAGGCCTTTACTAATCTTGATGCTTTTTTAACAAAATACGACAAGTTCATAATATCAACTCATGAGAGTCCTGATGCTGATGGACTGGGTTCAGAAATAGCATTTCTGGATCTTTTAAAACAAATGGGCAAAGAAGCATATATTTTCAATTCTGATCAGGCTCCTGAAATATGCAAATTTATAGACATAGACAATGAACTTGCAGTTTTAAAGGATGAATCACAACTTCCTCCTGATATTGCAGATTTTGTTCATATTGTTCTTGATACAAATGATTATGAAAATATTGGGTTAGCCTATAAAATATTAAAAAACAAAGTAAAAGATTTTTTTATTATAGATCATCATGAAGGCGATCTCCATAAAGCAAATACAAACTTCATCAAAGTTGAAGCATCATCAACAGCAGAAATAGTTTACAGCATAATCCAGTATTACAGAAAAGAACTGAATTTCAAAACATGCCAGGCTATATATACAGCAATAGTATTTGATACAGGCTCTTTCAGGTTTCCCAAAACCACTTCAGAGACCTTTAGTATAGCATCCCATCTTCTGGAATACGGAGTAAGCCCATTTCGGGTATATGAACAACTATATGAAAGCAATTCGCTTTCAAGTTTTCAGCTAAGAACCAGAATACTCGCAACAATGAAAATATTGCACAATGGTAAAATGGTAATAATGAAGCTCACTCCAGATATGGTTAAAGAAACCAATGGTTCATTCGCAGAAGGAGAATCAATAATAAATCTTCCTTTTACTGTAAAAGGAGTCGTTGCCAGCATTCTCATTAAGCAGGATAAAGACAGCCCTGTAAAGGTAAGCATGCGTTCAAAAGGAGATATAAATGTAGCTGCAATAGCAATTAAAAATGGCGGAGGCGGTCACAAAAACGCTGCAGGCTATAAGTCCCGCCTCACCTTTGATGAAACATATCAAAAAGCAATAAACGACATGGAAGTTTTTTTTAAATAATATGTGAAATATCTATTGCCTCTGTATAGCGTGCTCCAGTAGATGCCACAACAAGAGATGCAGCATAACTGCCTATTTTCCCGGACAATTCAGGGCTAAACCCTCTGGTTATTCCATAAATGATTCCAGCAGCATACATATCACCTGCACCATTAGTGTTTACAACATTAACGCTATATGAAGGAATAACAAAGGATTTACCACCTGTTTTTATCAGGCTGCCGCGATCACCAAGCTTAACTGCTGCAAAGGCTGTTCTTTTTGCCAAAGCATCCAGGGCTTCCTGCTCCTTAAACCCGGTGAACTTAAATGCTTCATCCTCATTCACAAAAACAATATCAGCATAATCATCAACTACCCTGTTTAAAACAGAGCTGGCTCTTTCTATAAGCCCTGGATCTGCCAGATCAATAGATATAAGTGTACCAGCTCTTTTTGCAACATCCATAGCCTTAAAGCAAACCTCTTTAAGGTTTTCCGCCTCAAAAAGATACCCCTCAAGATGAAGCACAGAGCTGTTTTCAACTACCTCTGTATCAAAATCATCACTAGATAGATTAAGCGCAGCTCCCAGATGAGTTGTGAAAGTCCTTTCCATATCAGGGGTGATATAGGTAATAGCATGACCAGTTATACCGCTTCCCTGTAAAATATATGATTCCACTCCTGAATCCACTGTTTGCTTAATATAGCTTTTACCATTTTCATCGCTTGCAACCTTTCCAATAAATGCACCCTTGCCATTAAGAGCACTTACACCTGCAACTGTGTTTGCACTGCTGCCGCCTGGAATTATTTCCTTTTTATAACCTGCAATCTTTTGAAAAATTTCCCTGCTTCTTTCTTCATCAATAAGGTGCATTGTCCCCTTCTCAAGCCCCATCTCCTTTAGAAAAGAATCATCAACCAGGACCACAAAATCCAGCAGGGCTGAACCTATCCCTGTCACATCATAACGTTTATTTAATATACGCATTTTTTTATTACCTCATTATTGACTAAAAATATCTATTGGCCCCAGGGGGTCACCTTCTATAAACTGTTTTGCAAATTTATTTTCTTTGGAAAAAAAATCATCAGGAACTCCTGAAAATACAATTTTCCCTTCGTATAAAAGTGCAATTTTATCTGCAATTTTTTCAGCTACAGCAAGATCGTGTGTTACTGCAACAGCTGTAGTATTGCTGTCCTTTTTTATATCTATAATTAAATCAGCAATGGAATCGGATAAAATAGGATCAAGCCCTGCAGATGGATCATCATAAAGAATAATTTCAGGTTCAATACATATTGCCCTGGCAAGCCCAGCCCTTTTTTGCATCCCTCCTGAAATTTCAGAAGGGAGCTTATACTCACTCCCTTTAAGCCCCACCCTGTCAAGAACAGCAGCCACCCTGGAGAAGATCTCATCCTCATTAAAACCCAGTCTTCTTAGGCCAAATGCGGTGTTATCAAAAACACTCATTGAATCAAAAAGGCCGCCTTTTTGAAACACATATGCGATTTTAATTGTACTATCAGATCGATCAAAACCTTCTGAACTATATATATCCTTTACATCATTGCCGTTTATTTTAACAGTGCCTGAATAATTATTTATCAATCCGGCAATTATCTTGAGAAGTACTGATTTCCCGGAACCGTTCCTTCCCATAAGCACAAGGGTTTCACCAGCATTGACTTCCAGGAACACACCGTTGAGCACATCCCTCATGCCAAAAGAAATATTTAAGTTAGAAACATCAACCATTAAATAGCTTCCTGTTAATACATGTTATCAATATTTTCTCTTAAAGAATAAAGTATATTAAGGTATGAAATATATCTATCAGGATGAATTTTTTCAAGATCAACCAGGCGTCTTACTTCACAGTCAGGTTCATGATCATGACTGCAGGGGCTAAATCTGCATTTTTTTGAAGCTTCATTAAAATCCTGGAAATATGTTCCAAGCATGTGAGGCTCAATATGCATTATACCAAACTCCCTTACTCCAGGAGTATCAATAAGCTCTGTAGAGCTATTAATCTGCTCCATTTGAACATTTGTTGTAGTGTGCCTGCCCTTTCCTGTGCTTTCAGAAACCGCTGTTGTTTTAGCAGCAAGCCCCGAAAAAACCTCGTTTAAAAGAGATGACTTGCCAACTCCGGAAGAACCTATAAGCAAAGACCTTATCCCTGAAATCATATCCCTGAATCTCTCAATCCCCTCACCTGTTAATGCACTTACAAAAATTATAGTAAGACCTGAATCTCTGTAATAGGAGCTTATATAGGCCTCATCACCCTTATCAGCAATATCCAGTTTATTCACACAAAGAACAACAGGAATACCTGCGCTCACACCCCTTACGAGTATGCGATCTACAAACCTTAAATTAAGCCTGGGCACAGCAAAGGACTGTACAGCAATGACCTGATCAAGATTTGCAGCTATTAAATCCTCCTTGCCTTTAAGCTTATCCTTTCTGGAAAAAAAATTTTTTCTTTCAACAAGCGATTCAATTATGCCTAGCCCATCCCTGTCTATTGAAAAATTAACCACATCCCCAACAGCAACCGGATTGGAAAACTTCCTCATTTCAGGAGATTTTTTTATCTTCCCTCTTAAAACTGAAATATATTCAACATTATCCTGCTTAACAGTATAATAGCGTCCAAAAACCCGTATAACAATTCCTGTCATTTTTTCCTTTTTTTACATAAATTTTGTTAAAGTCTTTATAAAGCACTGCCGATATAGACCTTACAAGTGGAAATATGGTAATTCCCTCCCGTTTTTATCATATTGGAAGCTTGGCACTGCAAAGAAAAGAGAAGGCAGGATAGCCGCCCAGCTATTCTGCTTTCTTGTTTAAGCAAGGCTAGGGAATTTTATCCAGAAACAGAGGGGTAAAAGATTCAAGTATTCCAATAAGCCCCCCTAAGTTACCAGTGCCTGTAACTCTAAATGAAACCCTGTATTCCATGCCTTCATGAAGGTTGAGCATATCCTTCCTGAGCCTTTTTTTGGCCTCTTTACCTGAAATATCAAATTCTATATCAATATTTTCCGAATCATAAAAAATAATTTTTTCAAAAATTCTGTCAACCTGCTTGAGCTTTAGTGTCATACTAACTGGCTTATTTTGATACGCATCAATTTCATAAACAATTTTAGATATTGTCAAATCAATATCAGCCTGTAATACAAGAGGCAAAATAATCATAAGTACAATTAAATATTTTTTTTTAAGCAGAGCCATAAAAACTCCAGTACATTTTATGAAAAATAAAAAATATAAAAACCTTTTAATAATGAAGATAAATCAATAGGCAGGGTTGTCAATTATAATTAAACAGAGCATTGCTATCACTCATCAGATTTCAAATGCTTGAAAGAGCTTTCTTTTTGCTTTCCTCTGGATAATTTCATATTTATATATTCAATTAAAATCCAGAAAGATACAACCAGCCAAAACATGTTCACAAGATCCATGATCATAGCATCACCTCTCTGTTATTTTAATTATCATTGCTTCTCTATATATTATCGATGCAATTTTCGTGCCAAACCCTAATTTTTTATAATAATTCCTAAAAAAAGACAAATTCATAATTATTTTTAAATTTTATAAAGATTTAGCGGATAAACTAAAAGAAATTCCCAAAAAACAACAAATCTGATAGAAAATCTGACTTAAAAACAAAATAAATACCAAAAATTTTAACCTGTATTATTTTGCATGGAACGTTATTCTAAAAAATTTGATAAAAACACACCATATAGTGTATCAAAAAAACAACACATTAATATATTTTCTCTATCTTATTTTAGTATATTATATAAAGAAGTTAGTTGCTTTTGTTATATCTATATTGTTGATCTTACAAAAGACTAATAAAACAAGACGATTAAATTATCAAAAGAGCCAATTATAAGAGGATAAATGAACAGCACATCTAAAATATTGCATGAACAGCGCGAGAAAATGATTACAAATCATCTTATTGCCCGGGACATATCTGATCAGCGTGTAATTGAAGCAATGCTTAAAACTGAAAGAGAACTGTTCATTCCTGAACAGTATATATTTGATGCCTATGGGGATCACCCTCTTCCTATAGGCGATGGGCAAACCATATCTCAACCCTATATAGTAGCACTGATGAGCCAGCTTTGCCAGCTAAAGGGGAATGAAAGAGTTCTGGAAATTGGTTCTGGTTCAGGCTATCAAACAGCTATTCTTTCTCATCTGGCATCTGAAATATATAGCATTGAAAGGATCAAAAATCTGAAAGAAACAGCTGAAAAAAACCTTGTAAAATCCGGGTGTAAAAATGTAAAACTTATTCATGGCGATGGCTACAAAGGCCTTCCAGAAAAAGCTCCTTTTGATGTAATTATTCTAACAGCAGCACCAGAGGCTATACCGGAAGCTCTTATAGATCAGCTTGCTTCAGGAGGACGTCTTGTTGCTCCAGTGGGTTCCTCAATTCAAAAGCTTATTCGTATATCTAAAGATCAAAAGGATCTCCATTATGAAGAAATAACTCATGTACGATTTGTTCCCATGGTACAGGGATATAATAAATAATTGACAAATATTCAATTTAAGAAAAAATTTATTAATTACTTGTTATATAAATTTTTAAACCGAGGCTCTTTAATTGCAGATGAATAAAAACACCGAATTTTCTTTTTTAAATCAGCGCCTTGAAAAAGAGCCCTTTATTATTGAAATTCTTTCTGAAATAAAGGGCATGCAGTCAAGATGGCTTAAACAGAGAACAGGTGAGCTTGCCACAATAGAATATCTTAACAGTTCCAGAAATATAAAAATACCATTCACTCCTAAAAGAATGCTGAATATACAATATATTACAGATGAATTGGTAAAGCAACATCCTGATGAAATAAAACCTGTATACTCCTTCACTTTTGATATTGACAGGGAAAGCAAAAACCTTGTCATAAATGAAAAAACTGAATTCACCCTTCTAATGAGGGATACAGACTTTAATCTGCTTTTAGATGAAAGGGACAAAAAATCAATAGAAGCTATTGTTGACCTGCTTTCCCAATTCAGGCTTTTTAATCTGACAAAGCTTATAAAAAAAGCAAAAAACAGAACCCACCTTACGCAGCTTATGCGAACAAGACTGGGAAAGGATATATTTACCTTTAAAAACTTCTACCTTGATAAAAACGACTTTGAAACAAGTGAAGACTACTGTTTCCACAGCGACAACTATGAAAATGTCCAAAAGAAATTAGACCTTGAATTAATAAGAAAAATTATAGACTCCCACTCTATTGTGATTAATCGGAGACTTAAAAATTTTGGCATTCTAAATCCCAATGTAAGTGACTACCGCGATTCAAAGCTCGACTACCTGATGAACATACTTACAGGAGAAATGGCTCCAGCCTTTAATAAAAAGGAAATAATTGAAATTAAAAACTTTAAATCATTGCGCGACTGCCTTATCAAGGTTGATAAAATTCTTGACCCTGCTAAACTTTTAGACAATGATATAATGAAATACATTCAGTCCCAGTACCTGTCAACAGACAGGGATATAATTAATATTTTTGAAAAAGTTACTCCTGATGTTTTCGCACAATGGGAAGCAGAATCCTCAAATTCAGGCAAGGTAATAATTTACACTGGCTATGATGGAATAAAGTATGTTATAGACAGCAATCTTTATCCTGCAAAATTTGAAGAATTAATTCAGCTTATTGTTTATAACCCAGACCTGTTTAACTCCTTAACAGAAACAGAAAAAGATAACAAAATTTTTACAGCAGAAATTTTTGCTGAAGCCGGAAAAGAAGTTAATTTCAAGAATGCTACTGCCTTAAAGATCTTAAAAAACCAGGAAACCATAGGCAAAGTTGCTGATCTTATTAAAGATTTTGAGTACTATAAAAAAATCAAAAGTGCTGAAAATAACAATGAAAAAGATCAGGACAGTCAGTCAGATGGTTCAATTGTTGTTATTCTTATCAACTTTATCAAATCCATATTTTCAAAAAATACTAAATCATCACAAGCAGCTGATAATGAATACAGGATTCAAAATCAGGATAAAAAAGCAAAAAAAACAAACCTTTCAAAAACTGCAAAGGACATTTATAAGCAGATAATAAATAGAAATTCCATCATTGCTGTTATTTCTGATTTCATTGAAATTAAGCCTGAAAATGAAAAAATGATAGACCAGGTAATAAGTGAGCTACGAACAAGCAATCTTAAAATCGTTATTCCAATATATAATGCAAGGCAGGTTCTTTATCCTGTAAGGAGCAAAAAATATCTCATAGCTGATGTTGACTATATTATAGTTGATCCTGAAATACCAAGAAGCCCGGAAGCAATCAGGGACTACACTGATTCAATAACAGGTTACAAGTTAAAAGATGATGCTCTTTCAGGGAATGCCCTGTTTCAAATAGAAAAATATCTTATGACAATCTACAGACAAAACAGGGCAAAAATGAAAAGGAAAAAGAAATAACCTAGTCTGTACCAGACAGGCTGCAGCTTCCTCATCCGCCCTGGCATGATTCCGGCATTGTAGCAGATGTTGAATCAGCATCCTTCTGCTTATTATAATCATTTACATAAAAACCAGAGCCTTTAAAAATAATACCTGCAGAGTGAAAAACTTTTCTTACTGCTTTTCCGCATTTTTCACAAACCTTTATAGGCTCATCATTCATAGATTGAAAAACTTCAAAATTATGCTTACACTCAAGACACTCATATTCATAGGTAGGCATGTGTCACCTCTCAATAATCAATATATAATATATACTAAACATAATTTCAGCATCAATAAGTCAACATTAATTCGGCAATAACACCAGGAAACTCATTCCTCTATATAGGGGCTTTTCACATCCCTTATTACATATTCAACTTTCCTGTTTTTATAAAGATTGCGAATATAGCCAATGTTACATTTTTTCATTCCTATATACTCCTCAGCACATAAGGAGGGTACAACAAGAATCAGAGGATTCCGGTTTTCTTTAATTGTGCTTTTTTTTATTGCAGCCTCAAGAATATCCCTTTTATACCTGGATTTTACAAGAAATCCCAAAGCAGGATGGTAAGGGCCGGCAATAACTGTTTCTTCATGAAAATCAAGAGGATGAAGCCCAATCCTTATAACATTTATTTCTTTTTCCATAAAAATTTTATACATTGCTGCTGAAACCTCAACAGCCTCATCAACTGTTAAAGGACTAAACTTTCCCTCTCTGTACATCCTGGCAAGCCCTGTTCCCTTTAGCACAACCGCCGGGTATATTCTCACATCATCAGGGGCAAGAGCAGAGGCAGATGATGCTGAATCAATTGAAGCAGAAAAGGAATCTCCGGGCAGGCCTGGCATAAGCTGTATCCCTGTTCTAAAACCATATAGCTTCAAAAGCTCAATAGCTTTATAAACGTCTTCAGCACCATGTCCCCTCTCAGAAAGTTTTAGCACCTCATTACTGAAAGACTGGACTCCAAGCTCCACTGTTGAAACCCCATAAGCAGCAAGAAGATCAAGCCTTTTCCTGTCAATATAGTCGGGTCGGGTTGATAAACGTATAGAATTTATAACACCTTTATCCATATAAGGCTTTACTGCTGAGAGAAAAAACTCCTGCTCTTCAAAGGGTATTGCAGTAAAGCTTCCTCCAAAAAAAGCCAGCTCAACCTTTTCCACAGAAAAACTGATTCTGGAAAGATAAAGCTCAATTGTATTTTTTATTTTATCCGGATTAGGCTTTTTTTCAGCTGAACTTATTTTCCATTGATTGCAAAAAACACAGCAATGGGGACAGCCCATGTGGGGAATAAAAATCGGGATGGTTATCTGCTTTTTGGCCATAACAGGTTAAAGCTCACTTAGATCAAGCTTCCAGTATGGGCCTTCTTTAACAAAATCAATTTCAAACCCGCTTTGAGTTCTTACAACTGCTCTCTTCCCGAATATATCCACATAGGATATATCCTCATTAAATATTTTTATAAGGGATAAATCAGACCTGGGAGAAAAATAAAGGGAAAGGGCCCCATGAAAATCTATACCGGACAGTTTTGACGGATCAATATTATAAAATTTAGCTATTGCAATCAGCTGATCTTTATCCAGAGTGGAAAGTGTTTTCCTGAAATGGTCAACTTTTTCTTTTGTGCCTTTACTTACAAGTTCTCCAATAAGCCTGATATCATTTGCTTCAATTGCTCTTTGCACAGCAATAAAAGAATCCACTGGAGTTAAAGGGCCTGCTGTTTTACATCCAGGAACAAAGCACAGCATACAAGAAAATAGAAAAACCCGAATCAGTAAATGCATCTCAATCTGCCTGATATATCATCTATTATCATATTATCAATTAGCCTTGTTGTGCCCCAAAAAGCAGCAACAGCAATCACAGATTTGCCTGTAATTTTTTTAACCAGAGAAAGATCATCATAGCTTACTGCTGATACATAGTCTATTGAATCAGGATTTCCTGTTTGAATCTCCTCTATAATAATAGAGGTCAACTTTTCCACATCCCTTTCACCTTCTCCTATAGCCTCTTCAGCTTTTTTAAGACTACGAAATATGGCAACAGCGTTTTCACGATCCTTGCTGCTTAAATGCTTGTTTCTGGAACTTTTTGCCAGGCCATCATCCTCCCTTATTGTTGGTGCAATTATAATATTAATAGGGAAATTCAAATCCAAAACCATTTTTTCAATACTAACAGCCTGCTGTATGTCCTTTTGTCCAAAAACAGCCACATGAGGCTGAACAATATTAAAAAGTTTGCTCACAACAGTAAATACGCCTTCAAAATGTCCGGGCCTATGAGCTCCACAAAGGTTAAGAGTCACCCTGTCAACATTGACATGTGTTAAATTATTTCTGTACATTTCAGAATCATCAGGGATAAATACAAGATCAACCCCTGCTTCTTCTGCTACCTTAATATCCTGCTCTATGTCCTTGGGATAGTTTTTAAAATCATCCTGATCATTAAACTGCAGCCTGTTTACAAAAATACTCATTACAATAAAGGAAGAGTTTTCCCTGGCAATATCAACCAGACTCAAATGCCCTGTATGAAGAAAACCCATAGTAGGAACAAAACCAATTTTCTTTCCCATAGATCGTGCTTTAGAAACAGCCTGTCTCACATCTTCTATTTTATGAACAACTTTCATTTTGTACTCCCATAAGAAATTATAAATTAGCCAAACAAATTTTTTTATAATACAATTGC
>CAYTLM010000023.1:0-17699 GCA_964438485.1 uncultured Leptospirales bacterium
CCATTACTAATCAGTCGTGAGGCTTGACCATATTATTGAAAACCCGAAGATTAAATTTATCTTCGGGTTTTTTTATGCAGATTGCATGCATCTATCGTAAAATTTTATGTTTTTGCACTTATTTTTATGGACAAAAATTGTATATTATATCTTTTGTATTATTAATAATTGAAACGGAAAATCTTGTAAATCCTTAAAATTAAAAAATATAAATCGTAAAACAACTCTACTTTTGGAGTTAAAAACAACTTTTTTGGAGATAATCATGGATAATTCATTAAAAAAAATTCCCACCTTACTTTTAAAAACATTTACTATTCTTTTTCTTCTTCATCCTGTTATTTATTTAACGGCTCTTGTAGTTGCCCTTGGACTGAAAGATGTGTTTAGCATTTTTAAAGTTATATCAATATTGGTACCTCTTATTTCAATTCTTTCTATTTCTGCTTTTTTAGTTATAAAGCTTAGGTTAAGCAGATTAATCGATATCCTGGAACAGAGCAGGGGGGAAGAAAATCCGGCTTATGAAAAATTTATTTCTTTTGTACCATTTCTGGGACTTATTATAATAATTATCGGTTGCACAGTTGGCCCAATAGCAACTGTTGCAATTGGGGTTAGTAAGGGGATATTTTTATCCTTATCACAGGGCTTTTTCTTTTTTATGTCAGGTGTTCTTTTAGCCATATCCATGGGGATTCTTTTTTATTATAAAGCAAAGATTTTAATGTATGAGTTTAATTCTGTTATTAACTATAAGCCTATTACAATATTTCAAAAACTTGTAATACCTGTTCTTTCATCTATATTTATTTTGCTCATATTTGCTAGTCAGGGTATATACCGCATAAGCTTTCAACAAAATCTTATGGGCCTCAATAGCCAAATAGAGGCTCAAATAGGGATGACAGGTGAAAAAGTTGATTCTTTTTTTCGAGATATTTCAATAGAGCTTGAATCATATGGAAAAATACCCTTTGTTTACAAAATGGATTATAATACAACACTTCCTTTTCTTGTGGATATTCATAAAAAAAGAAAAAATGAAAATATAGAAATGTACCTTACTGCAAATCTTACAGGAAAGGGGATTCATAGTTTTGGAGGGACAGGTGACATTTCCTATAGAGAATATTTTATAAAAATGAAGCAGGAAAAACAAATCGCCTATTCAGAACCCCTTATAAGTCAGATAAGCAAGAAAAATACCATGGTATCTGTTGTTCCTGTATTTGACGGAGAAATTCTGACAGGAGCTATGGGAGTTACTATTCTTGTTGATACAATCATGAATATAATTTCTGAAAATACCATAACAAAAACAGGGCGATTTTTTATTATATCTCCAGAAGGGAAAGTTCTTTTTCATCCTGATGAAACTATGGTGGATAAGATACTTGGCAAAGATATTATAGATGATGACAGTATAAAAAATATTGATAATATTATCTCTAATCCTTTGAACCAGTTTTTTTCCTATACTTTTGACAACAAAAATATCTATGCCTATAAAACAAAAATACCTGAAACAGGTTTTCACCTTGTTTTTAGTCTTGATGCGGGGGATTATCTTGAACAGATTAATATGCTTGTTATACAGATTATTATAGCAATTATTCTGCTTTCAGGATCAATCTTTTTTATTATATATTACATTACAAAACGTTTTTCAAAGCCTATTCAAAATACTGTACATATTTTCAGCAGACTTGGCCAGGGTGATTTAACTGTAACAACAGATGATTTTCTTCCTGATGAATTTGGAGATCTTATCAGGAGCCTGAGAGTATTTCAGAAAAAAATAAGAGAGATTATTCATCAGGCACTTAATGCTGCAATTCAGCTTTCAAGTTCGTCAGAGGAATTATCCGCAACAAGCCAAAATCTTTCTGAGGGGGCTCAAAATCAGGCAGCTTCTGTAGAAGAAGCCTCTGCTTCAATAGAGCAGGTTGCTGGGTCAATAGAAGTAATCAATAATAATGCGGATAGTCAGGCAAATCTGGCTAAAATAACTTTTGAATCCATGGAAAAGCTGAAAAACGATAATGAAATAATTGTCACATATGCTCAATCAGCCCTTGAAGCAGCGTTAAATACAGTAGAACAGGTGAATACAGGGCAGGAGTTAATGAAGAGCACAATTAGTGGAATGAACAGTATTGATGGAAGTACAAAGAAGATTGCTGATACTGTACTGCTTATTACAGATATTTCTGATCAGGTGAATCTGCTTGCACTTAATGCTTCAATAGAAGCAGCAAGAGCTGGAGAACATGGTAAAGGGTTTGCAGTTGTGGCTGAAGAAATTTCCAAGCTGGCAGATCAGACTGCTGTGGGAGCTAAGAGCATTAGTGAATTTGTTAAATCAGGATTAACAGAAGTGAACAGAGGACGCGAATACGTTGATGCTACCAGTGCAGCGCTCAATAAGATAATTGAGTTTATAAAGCATACAGAAGATATTGTAAGAAAAATCACCAGATCTGCGGAAAACCAGTCAAATCTTAATAATTCTGTACTCAATGATTCCAGAAAGGTAGTGGAAATGTCCGATTCCATCTCTTCTTCTACTCATGAGCAGATGCTTACCAATCAGGAAATGTCTAAAACTGTTGAGAGTATTAATCAGAATATTCAGGCAAATGCTGCTGCTGCAGAGGAGATAGCTTCCGGTGCTGAAGAGATTAATGCTCAGGCTGAATCATTGCGGGCACAGATGGAGTTTTTCAAGGTTTAAATCTGTCCCTGGAATTTTTAAGGGTAGGAACATGGTGTATTTATATGCATTAATAATGCAGCAGTTGAAAATTTATAATATTATATTTTCAATCACATTAATTTTTATAATTTCGCCAGTTGTTGTTTATGCAGATGAAGCAGGCGAATTAAAGAGTAATAAAAAGAAATTTGAGTTTGAAGCTGGCACTGGTTATGGGATTTTAAATTATCATATTGATACTGCAGCTCACTCTATTTTAAAGTGGAGGGATTCATATAATTTTCAGCAAAATATAAAATTTAAATATAATTTCAGGGAAAAGGTTTTTGCTGGAATTTTATTTGAAAACTATATTCTTGCAGGTGGTGAAATGACTGATGATGATTTGAATAATCTTTATGGGACTGATTCAGGGGTTTTCAATACCACTCGCAGTATGAAAGGAAATGGACATAGATTTGATTTTTATGGGG
The DNA here is from genome assembly GCA_964438485.1 of uncultured Leptospirales bacterium. Classification (GTDB taxonomy): domain Bacteria; phylum Spirochaetota; class UBA4802; order UBA4802; family UBA5550; genus JBBAGC01. The sequence continues at coordinate 3,193 of CAYTLM010000023.1, forward strand.
GATACCATTATTATACAACAGGGAATACTGATTTTATTGGAACATTTGGAGTTTTTTTTAGAAAATATAAAATCAGGCCAAAAGGTGTGCTTCAGGTAGGGGTATCAGAGGAGTTTGGACCTGAAAATAAGGACTACTGGGTTGATTATGACAATAAAAACACCCAGCATGCTAAAATTACCTATCAGGGTTTCCAGCTTGGTACAGAGATTCACCATAATACATCTGATTCTTCAAAGTTTATCTTTGATATAAAATTGATTATTCCGCTTTTTTACCAAAGCAAGCAATACCACTGGGGCTATAAAGGACCGGATTATGACTGGAAATTGAAACAAAATTCATTTATTAGAAATCAGGGTATTGAATTGAAAATGGAAAACAGGTTTAAGTTTAATCAATATTTTTGGTGGGGTATCTATGCCTATTATAGCTATATACAATCTACAAATCAGAATGAAATAGATTGGAACTGGGAGGGAAATCCAAAGTCCTATATAAAAACTGGTAATGCCAGGAGTTCGGCATTATCAATGATGGGAGTGGGCATATCTGCCTATTTTTGAACTGTTTATGATTAAAATCTGTTCTTAGCTTTCAAAATTTTTTATAAGAAGCACTTGATTTCCAACACTATTCCATGTAATGGAATCAAAAATATTTTTTGCCATAACAATACCCCTGCCGTGTGCCAGCATGTCCTCATGGCTTTGGGTAAAGCGTTCTTCAATTGATTTATGATCAAACCCCTTCCCATTATCAGTAATGCGATATACTGCTTTTTCAGAAGTAATGCTGTAATCCAGAGAAACACGCCTTGAAGAAAAATCAGGATCATTCTGTCTTTGCGCAATAAGAGAAAAATAAGAATCGGATTCAAGGGCTTGTGATTTTTCCTCAAATGTGATTTCAAGATTGCCATGTTCTATAGCATTGATGATCATTTCCCTTAGGGCTATTCTTATAAGGGAGGTCTGCTTTTGATTAATATAACGATTAAGGTTGCTGGTTAAGCGATGGCTTGCTTCTTCAGCTGTATAGAGCTGGTTCCCTATTTCATAGCTTACTTTTTCGCTTGTGAAAAATGGCTGTAATGAACTTTCTGCTATGCGGGTAATTTTTCCAAGAATTTCTTCGCTTCCTGGAATAGCCAGCTTTTCCAGTCTAACCTGTATTTCATGTGATTCCAGGGTCAGGGGTGATTTATAAAGGGCTTTGAATAATACTGGTTTTCCTTTATTTTTTAATTCCTGTATTTTTTCATGAACATACTGAAGCTCAACGGATCTATCGTTATCAGATGAATGTAAAAATTCAATAAACTCCATACCTTTTAATTTATCTGATGATATTCCAAGCTCTGATGATGCAGCCTTGTTTACTGTTTTAAACCTGAGCTTGTCATCAAGAAGAAAAATAACTTCATTGGTTCCTTCAACAAGAATTCTGTACTTTTCTTCACTAACAGTGATTAGGCGCGTTGCTTTGTCCAGGTTAGAGATTTTTTCTTCCAGCTCCAGGTTAAGAGTTCCGATCTGCTTGTGTATATATATATAGTGATTGGAGAGCACAACTGCTATTCCCATGACAAGAGCAACAAATCCATATTTGGAAACTGACAGACCCAGTGAAAGATAAAGAGCATCATAAATATCAAATGCCATGCATAAAGCAAGAATTAATACACCAATAAGGATATTTCCAGTGACTGAGAAAGCAAAGGCTCTTATCAGTGAGTGAGCAGTATTTATACCAAGGGAAAGGTTTTCTCTTATGTTGTTGAGGAAAGCCTTGCCTACAATAAAAACGAGATAATATATAATAGGGATTGCGGCTGTAACTTGCCAGATTTTAAGTATATCAAAAACGAATGCCTCAGAAGGGAAAATTGATAAAAGTATAAGTATGAGTGAAAATAAAGAGTATAGAATTGTAGCACGTTCAGGTTTTTTAAAAAGAATATCATTGATAAAAAATCCAAAAGCAGGTATGAGCATATAGAGCGATATTACTTCAATTTTAAGAAGCAGAGTTGAGTTTTCTATTATTTCGAAAGCAGCTGTTGTTCTGGATAAAATATAAACAAAAAATAAAACTCCTATGATTCCAAAAAATAAATTATATTTTTCCCGTCTGTTAAAAAGAAATAGGGTTATATGGTAAAGACCAAAAGTAAGGTAAACAGCTATGAGCATAAGGGTTATTCTTTCAGATGCCAAAGGAGCAACATCTGTATAGTTGCCTATAATAATTGGCAATTTATAAAATCCGGTTAAGCGATTAGAGGGGTCTCCTGTTATTTTAGCTGCAAGGAGGTTTGTCCCTGGCTTTATTAAATTCTCAGAAAATGGAATTATAAGATTTTTTTTGCCTTTATGAATAACTATATTTTCAGCATTGTTTTGATGATCTTTAGCAGCAATTAGTGTACCGTTTAAATATATTTCCCAGGTTTCACCTATTTCTTTTATGTAAAGGGAGGGTGTGATTATTTTTTCATTTGAGTCAAAGGGGAATAGAAATGTGTATTCCTCTGGCTTGTTTTTCTGTAGAGATAAAAATGATCGTTTGGGTTTGTCAGGCAGAGGAAGGTTTATTATTCGTATGCTTTTGTCTGGTTTTATGCTTATCCATTCATTATCTGCTGGCAGTTCCTGAATATGTTTTATGTCAAAACCCTTTTTTATGTAAATTTTGTTATTTGAAAGAATGATGGGATCTGCAGCTATAAGGGGTGATGCCAGGCATAAAATTACAAGAAAAATTAGTTTTTTCATATAAACCTTACATGTGTTTGATGTTATATTGTAGAAGCTTATTGTGTCATCTTCCTTATATATTACGATAACTATTTTTTTAAGAGTCTGTCAAGTTTTTTATAACTACTTTATTGTGCATAAACAGAAGTATAACTGTATTATTGTATTGACTTATTTTTTGTATTTTTCTTTATTTTACTTATTAAATTTTTGGAAAAATATAAATGTTAAACAGAATATTTGAGTTTAGAAGCATAAAAATTAATGAAGTTGAAAAGATAATGCCTCATTTGGAAGATCCGGTAATTGTCAGAGAAATGGACGAAAATTCCATTGAAAAGCATAGGCTTGAAATAACTTTCACTGATATAATTAAAAATAGTCCCTGGGTGATGTTTTTGCTTTTAAGCATAATGATTACAGCTGTATATTCTGGTTTGTTATATGTTGCATTTTATTTTCTTTTAAAAAACAACAGCTCTGATCCCTTATCTGTTGGAAGTAAAAGTTTTCTTATTATTTCATCGATTTTTATTTTTGTGGTGTTATGGGGGTTTTTTTCAATTAAAGGGGGAATTGTTGAAAGAAAACGAGTATTTGTTGTTTCAGAAAGAGGAGAGGGAAACTGGAAATTAGTTAATGAAAAGAAATTTGATAATTTTTACAGATTGCTTCTTATTTCTAAAAAATCCAAAACAGATTAACTTATATTAAAATTTTAAGGAATAAATTCAGTATAATTATTTCATATTTTTTGCGAGGTGAAATTTATGGCTTTTGGAAGGGATGGGTCAGAGCTTGAACTTTATGTATATGATATGCAGAACAGGGCGTTAAAGGAAGCCCTTAATTCTATATTAGAAATCAGTAAAGATAAAAAAGTTACAGCAATTGCTGCTGAAGCATTAAAGAGGTCTCAACAGATTCAAAAATCTTTTGATGATTAAAGGGTGATTTAGAATAGGAGGCTATTGTTTTTTCAGGAGTAGTATTTTCCCATCTGCAAAAGATATTAATTTTTTTTTATATAATGTTCCCAGGGCTTTTTTATAAGTGGATTTACTTACTCCAAAAAGCCCGGATATTTCTTCAGGGCTGCTTTTGTCAGTAATATAAAGAACACCTTCATTCTGTTTAAGAAATAGTAATATTTTATCTGCTATTGAGACAACTTTAGTAAAACCAGGTTTTTCAAGACAAAGGTCAATTTTTTTGTCTTCACGTATCTTTTTTATATAGCCTTTGATTTTAAGCCCTGTTTTAATTTCTTTAAAAACTTCGTTTTTATAAAGGAGCCCTGTATGTGTGTTGTTTATAATGGCTTTATAGGATATTTTAGTACTGTCATAAATAAGGAGGTTTACCCTGTCTCCTTCAGAAAAATTATGTGCTGTTTTATTAAGGTATTTTTCTATTTTTGTAGAACCAATGATATTCCCTTTTAATTCATTTTGAAGGATATACACAACATAAGTACGTCCCTCCTTCATCTCTTTTTTTTGTTCACTATATGGTACAAAAAGATCTGTTGAAAGTCCCCAGTCCAGAAATGCTCCAGATGAATTAATGGAAACAACTTTTAGTTCAGCGCAATCCCCTGGTAAGGCAGCAGGTATTTTTGTTGATGCAATAACAGATGATTCCCTGTCATTGTACACAAAGACATCAATTGTATCTCCGGGTTTTAATTGGGTTTGTATTTCTTTTTCAGGAATAGTAACTTCTCCAAGTTCTTTCCCATCAAGAATGTATCTGTGGTTGAATTTTTTTAATACTTTAAGTGTATTAATCTGCCCTGATTTTATCACTTTTGACCCTGCTTTGTTTGAAGTTTTATTTTGACTGGTTTATTGATTGCTCAATTAGAGTAAGGTTAAAACCTAGCACAACCCTGTTGCCTATGACAAAAACAGGTGTGGGAAAGGCTTCATTTTTGCGACTGTATTTGCTATCTTTTTTGTAATAGGGTATTTTGTTGTTTTTATAGTACTCAAATTTTTCTCTTCTGTAGTAAACAAATTCGCTATTTCCTGTTTTTTTTACAATACTATCGCACATGTCTGTAAGTTTTTTTATGTTATTCATCTGAATCTGGTTGTTTGAATCAACAATCCTGTAAGGAATAAAAATATTTCCCTTGTATTGCCAGGAAACTCCATCCTTTATTCCAGAGGGTTTTTTATAATAAGCCTCTGCCTGTTTACATGCTGAGCAGTTATCAGCATAAAAGTAGTATATGGTTTTAATTCCTGTTTGTGCTATGGAAAAATTCAATCCTGATAGAATAATTAATACTGCAATAGTGGATATTATTTTAATCGCTTTCATGGTTGGTTTTTTATCCTGTAAATACAAAAATTCTAATTATTCTAAAAATACTTAATATGTTATTAATAAGCAATCATTTTATTTTAATAATAATCATACTGATTTAGTATACACTTTTGCAGCAAAAAATCAAGGCAAACTAAAGCGCTGGGGATTAATTCTTATTAAAGGTAATAAAAACATAAAAAAGGCTTGTTTTCGATAAGGAAATAGGTTGTACTTGTACGATATATATGAAGTAGACTATTAAATTCATTGCCGGGTGTGACTATTGTTTTAAGGTAGGGGGCTTATGTCATCAAGAGTAGATATTGAGCAATCCAAGCTTTTTTCCGAGGTTTTGATTCAGAATAATCGGAGGCTTATCATTACATTCGTAGCTATTTTTCTTCTTGCGAATGTATCTGTTACACTGATTAAATATACAGGTAAGGGTTCTGCTTATTTAACCTATACTGATATTGTTATACAGTTTTTTGTAAATTCAAGTATAATAGGAATAACAGTTTTATATGCAAATCGTTCAAAAGGGAAGAAGAGGTCTGCATATGCTACAGTGACCGGCTTATTGATAGGCTTAATAGTTTTTCAGTATGCTTTTTATGGCGCCAGCGAACTTTTTGCAGTTGTATTTATAATTTTAGCTCTCAGTGTCTTTTATTTTGATCGTAAAATAACAATCTATACAGTTATAGTTGTTGTTTTAACGCAAACGCTTGTTTATTATATAAAGCCCGAACTTATTCCTGCAGGACCTGCAAGCAATATTATTGTGAGATATTTAATTTTCCTTTTTGTAGGCCTTAGTGCATCTTCTGGTGCAGCTGCAAGCCGTTTGCTTCTTAAGCTGGCTATAGAAAAGAATGATGATTCCATAAAAAATCTTCTTAATATTAAAGAGATGGCACTGGGTGTACACAAAACTATTGAGGTGCTTAAAAATCAGACTGATGATCAGGATGGGATTTCATTAAAAATGAATGATATTGCACAGCATCAGGCAGCTGCTCTTGAAGAGATTTCATCATCACTTGAAGAGCTTTCTGCAAATTCTAATTCTATAAATGAAATTGCAGTTAATCTTTATCAGGAGTTGGAGATTACTGTGGATAGCGTTAATGATCTTAAATCAGTTAATGACAGGGTTCAGGTAAGTTCAGATGAAATTTCTGTTTCAATAGGTGATATTACAGGCTATTCCAGGGAAACTAGAAATTATGTGTCTGATACTCACTCCAAATTTAAAACTTTAAAGTTAAAAAGCGAGGAGATGTCTGATTTTATTCAGGTGATTAATGATATTGCTGATAAGGTGAACCTTTTATCTCTTAATGCTTCAATTGAGGCAGCCAGGGCAGGCGATGCTGGAAGAGGTTTTGCTGTAGTTGCAGATGAAATTTCCAAACTTGCAGAAGCTACAGCTCTTAATTCAAAGGAGATTGAACGGATAATTTTTGATAACAAAAAATTGATAGAAGAGAGTGATGCATCAATAGCAGGGACATCTGCAACAATGGTTAAACTTGATGATTCTATTAATAAGATTGAAAAGGAGATTTCTGAGGTCAGGAATTTTATAGAAGATATAGGTACAACAATAAAAACTATCAAAAGCCTTAATATAAGGATTCATGATTCAAGTAAAACTATAGAAAATTCAACAAGTGAGCAGAGGATAGCTACAGGTGAATCGAGCAAAACAGTGATGGATATTGCAACATCAGCACAAGACCTTGTTCATATTTCTATGAACATATCTGAATCATCGAGAGCAATAGGCAGCATATCAGATGAGCTTGATCAACTTACTCATAAGATGGTGGATGATGAAGCTGATAAATAAATTGTTAAAGAACGGTTGATTGCTTTGTTTATTTAATAAAATATTTAAAAAAAAAGAGGAACCTGATAAAGGCTCCTCTTTTTTTTTGTTAGCTAAGATTAATTTATGCTTCTTTTGAAAGATTTTTTGAAACTTTATATGCTACTCTCTTTAGAGCTGGCATGCCTAAAGTGAATGTTGACAATAGAGCATAAATGTTTTTTGTTGATTCAACCTGAGTAACAGGTACCAGCTCAGGATTAAGCGGCAGCCCGTATTTTTCAGGATTTTCTTTAAGAACTGTTATTACCCTTAGTCCGCTGTACTGTTCAAGTCCATAAACGCTGGCATTTGGAAAACCTTCGGCTTTAAGCTCCTTAACTCTTTTAAGAGCCAGTTTAACCATTGCGGGTCTTTCTCCAAAAAGCAGACAATCTGTTGGACAAGTGACAACACATGCTGGAATTTCCCTTTCATTAATCATACATGCATTGCATTTGTTTGCCTTGTCCCGGGTTACCATTTTTTTACCAACGTCATTGGTATGAGAAATTTCGCTTACTTCAGGTACTCCGTATACGCAGGCATTAACACATGCTCCGCATCCAATACATTTTTCCTGATCAATAATTTTCCAGCCATCCTTTTCGTATATGGCTTTTTCCGGGCATACTCTTAGACAGTTAGCCTCTATGCAGTGATAGCATTTTTTATGCATAATTGTCCATACAGGTTTGTCCGGAATGGTTCTATCAACCGGGAAAAATACAACATGGTTCCATGTAATTGCTGAAAGTTTGGCAGGATTTGTATATTCTGTACCGCCAAAAAAACTGGTTTCTTCTGCTGGAAGTCCGTTCCACTGCTTGCATGCGACCTGGCAGGCACGGCATCCCAGACATTTTGAAGTATCAACATAAAAAGCTTTATCAGACATTTCCTACCCCCTTACGCCTTCTCAATATTTACCAGAAATGCTTTGAATTCCGGTATGCCAGTATTTGGATCGCCAATGTGCGGTGTGAGCATGTTACATGAGTCTCCTGAAGACGCACATCCGGATCCGAAATGCCAGATGATCCCGACCATTTCAATAAGTTTTCCGTTAACTTTCATGGCCTGGATTCTTTCAGTAACAAGGGCGTAAGCATTAAGTTCTCCTCTTGGAGAATTTATTTTGACCCTGTCTCCATTTTTAATCTTTTTTGATTCAGCAAGAGTAGGGCTTATTTCACAGAACATGTCTGGTACAAGCTCATTTAACCACGAGGTGTTCCTTGTCATGGCTCCAGCCTGCCAGTGCTCAACAACCCTGTAGGAAGTGGCTATATAGGGATATTTTGAAACAGATCCATGTCCTTTTTTTGAAAGATCAGAAATGGATACTGTTGGATTAAACTGCTGTGAGCTAAAATTGTTTTTGGCTGGTGTTTCAAAAGGCTCATAATGTTCAGGAAAGGGTCCATCAGTAAGAGCTTGAGTAAATAGACGGCCAATACCCTCAGGATTCATAATAAAAGGATGCTTTTCTCCTGGTCCGCCTCCGCCGTCAACAATATCTCCAACCCATTTTTTGCCATCCCATTTAATAACAGCTTTTTTGGGATTCCATGGTTCACCTTTGAGATTAACGCTTGCTCTGTTGTAAATAATTCTTCTATTTACTGGCCAGCACCATGCCCATTCAGGGTACATTTCGAGCTTGTTGGAAGCATCCTTTGGTCCCCTTCTGGCCATCTGGTTTCCCTGTTCAGTATAGCTTCCAGCATAGACCCAGCAACCGGAAGCAGTAGAACCATCATCCTTGAGCTTGGCAAATGTATCAAGCTGTTTGCCCCGTTTCCCATCAGGTCCTATTTCATAACCGTTTATTTCTTTTGCAACAAGATGGGGGTCACATTCGTGATCATCAGGGGTATGCTTGAACATCCAGTTTGCCTTTAAGATTGGATCAGGAAGAGCTGTTTTTTTACCAGCTTTAACATCATCTTCATAGAGCTTTCTTATTCTTGTGAAAAGTCCGTCTATGAGATCCAGGTCAGAGATTGCATTCCCTTCCGGGTGTTGCGCAAAATATCTCCATTGCACCCATCTGCCTGAGTTTGAAACACTACCTTCTTTTTCCACAGATGCTGCCATTGGCAGGAGAAAAACCTCTGTTTTTATATTTTTAGGATTCACTCCAGGAGCTTTCCAGAATACAGAAGTATCTGTTTCAAATATGTCAGCACAAACCAGCCAGTCAAGGTTTGCAAGAGCTGCAGAAACTATGTTTGAGTTAGGCGCACCAACAACAGGGTTTGTACCCATCATTATAGCGCCCTTATGATCTCCTTTGTACATGTCTTCAAAAAGTACAGGCATTGGTGTAGGCTTATGCGCTTTAGGAAGTAAGTCATAGCAAAAATCATTTTCCTTTGTAGCATTTTCGCCAAACCATGCCTTGAGCATGCTCACAAGATATTTTGGTCTGTTTTGCCACCAGTTCACACTCATTGGATCATTGGAAAGAGGTGTGTGGTTTTTAATATAGGTTTCAAGGTTTATATCTTTACCCATTACAGGCGCAGGATTATAGCCGGGCAAGGTGTTCCATAAAAGAGCATGATCAGTTGAACCCTGAACATTTGCTTCACCTCTGAGAGCATTGATCCCACCGCCTGCCATACCCATGTTGCCCATCAGCAGCTGAAGAATGGCATAACAGCGTATATTTTGAACTCCTACTGTGTGCTGGGTTGTACCCATTGCATACATGATTGTTGCTACTCTGTCAGGCTTGTGTGTTGAACAGAATAGTTCAGCAACTTTCTGAAAAGATTCTACAGGACATCCTGTAATATCACTTATCTTTTCAGGTGTATATCTCTGGAAATGCTTTTTCATAAGTTGGTAAACACAATTAGGATCCTGAAGGGTTTTATCTTTCCTAGGGATTCCCTTGTCATCAACCTGGTATTTCCATGTGTCAGTTGAATATGATCTGTTCTCTTTGTCGTATCCGCTAAAAAGACCGTCATTAAATCCGTATTTTGGATTAATAAGACAGGCAGCATTTGTGTACTCAACAACATATTCTTTCTGAATAAGGTCATTTTGAAGAGCGTGGTTTATTATACCATTAAGGAATGCTATATCTGTCCCTGGTCTGATTGGAGCGTAAAGATCTGCCAAAGAGGTTGTTCGTGTAATACGGGGATCAACGCTGATTAGCTTTCCACCCTTTTCCCGTGCCTTTTGAACATATTTAAAGGATATGGGGTGGTTTTCAGCAGCATTACTTCCCATAATAAGGACTACATCAGCAAACTGGATATCATTCCAGTGATTTGTCATTGCACCACGACCAAAGCTAGCCGCCAAACTGGCGACAGTTGCGCTGTGTCAAATCCGGGCCTGGTGCTCGATGTTGGTAATACCCATTAGTCGTGCGAATTTTGACCATGCGTAACATTCTTCATTATCAAGCGCTGCACCACCAAGACCTACAAGTCCGGCAGTTCTGTTTACAGGCTGATCTTTTACTTTTTCAATGAAGGTTTTGTCACGGACATCTTTGATTCTTTCAGAGATCATTTTAAAGGCCTGATCCCATGTGATTTCTTCAAATTCGCTTCCGCCTGGTTTACGGTACTGTACCTTGCTTAAGCGCCTTTTGTAAGGATTAACAGCAAGCTGGTAAATAGATGCGCCTTTTGAACAAAGACTGCCTCTGTTTATTGGATGGTCTGGATCACCTTCGATATTTATGATCTTACCATCCCTTGCGGAGACAATCAGGCTGCATCCTACTCCACAATAGGGGCAGATTGTTGTGGTTTCTTTTGCCCCTTTAAGCTTTTCATAGGGTTTACAGCCAGTTAGGAAAGAGGTTCCCCCTAAAAATGCCCCGGCAGCTGTCGCACCAGACAGCTGCAGAAAATTTCTTCTGGTAACAGGCATAAGTATCCTCCTGGATAATTTTGTGTTGTTTAAAGTTTTTTAGAGTCTTTATATGTTTTTATGTTAATTTTATCCTGTTGATCTGGTATGTCAAATTAATTTTAATAAATCCAGCGTATTCTTTGCTTTAGAATGGGGCAGGGTTTTATCCGGAATATTTTTTTAAAAACTTTTTTTCTGCATCATTAGTGCCAATAAGGATAATTTCATTATTGCTTTGTAAAGGGAGGTTGGGATCAGGGTTAACTATTGTTTTGCTCTGATGTTTTATAGCTACAACTGTGCATCCTGTTTCCTGTCTTATTTTTGATTGAGCCAGGGTTTTCCCGTATAGTCCTGCTGGTACAGAAAGGTTGAAAATATCAAGTCCTTCTGCAAGCATAACAATATTGGAACTTTGAAAGAAGTTAAAAATAGTATTTGCACCCAGGGCTGCAAAGGACATTACAAAATCGGCTCCAGCACGGTGTAAAGTGGAAATATTTCGCTCAGCATTTGCTCTGCTTATTATTTGTATATCTGGTCGCAGGCTGCGGCAGTATTTTGTAAGATAAATATTTGTGGCATCATCGTGAGTGGTTACAATAACAGCAGGAGTTGTGTCTATTCCTGCTTTTTTCATTGTAGCAAGATCAGCGGCACTTCCAATTATGGCATTACCACCCTTATATGCCTTTGATTCATTTTTTTCAACTATTATGTAATCAGTTCCCCTTTTTTCAAAAGCCTGTGCTGCTGAGCTTCCCACTCTGCCTGATCCAATAATTATAACAGGCTCTGATGAAATCTGGTAAATACACATCATCTCTTCGTAAGTATTAATCTGCTCTTCTGAACCAGCTAATACAAGAACAGTTGTTGCTGTAATAACTTTATCAGGCTCGGGGATCTCAAATTTTCCTCTATCCCATAGGCCTACAACAGAAACCCCTGCCAGCTCTCTTAATCTGCTTTGCATAATTGTTTTACCAATAAGGGGTGTTTTTAATGCAGGAGTTTCTGCAATGATTAGCTCACCAAATCTGCCTATTAAATTTGTTCTGTTGCCTCCGCTTATTACCCTCCTGGTGAGGGATTTCCCCAGCATATCTGCAACCTGTAGAACTTTTGTGGCTCCTGCCATTGTGAGAATATCAACAGAATCTATTGAATCTGCTGTGGCTATAATTGGGATGGAATCATTGACTTCTTTTACTGTAAAAGCTATATTTGTGTTCATTTCATCACTCCCTGCAGCAACAAGGAGAGAGGCCTGTTTAACACGCATTTTTATATATGTTTCAGGGTCATCAATATTACCCAGGGCTGTTTTGTAACCCTGATCATATAGCTCCAGTGCTTTTTGAATATCTTCTACAATAAGAACATATTCAATTTTGTGATCCTTTAATTTATCCATTAAAGCTATAGTAATCTGATTATGATCTGTTATAATCACATGTCCTTTGGTATTATGGTGAAGCTCTCTGGGAGCCCTGCTTTTTTTTTCAGCTTCAATCCAGGGAGCATAAAAAAACTGTATAAATGTAAAAGGGAGAAGCACCAGCAGAAAAATCACCCCTGATGAAAGGACGATTATGGAAAAAATTTTTCCCAAGTCACTGGCAAATGTAATGTCGCCAAAACCGAGTGTTGACATTACAGTAAGGGTCCAGTAAAATCCAGTTGTCCAGGAATAATGGCGCCCTTCCAGTTCCATGATATAGTGGAAAATAATACTGTAAAAAGTAATTAAAAAAACAAGGAGCAGGATAAAGCGAACAAGAAAGCGTATGTTACGCCTTGTGTTTTTGCTCTGTAGAAAGTATGCCAGCTGGGAATCTAAAAATTTCATAATTTAAACTATATTAAAAGAACAAGGCTTATTGCCATAACAATCATTCCTGAAATAAGTCCGTATATGGCAATATGGTGTTCCCCGTATTTTTCAGCAGTGGGCAAAAGTTCATCCAGAGATATATAGACCATAATACCAGCAACTGATGCAAAGATTACTCCAAAAAGGGCATCATTCATAAATGGCAGAAGTACAAAAAAACCTGCAAGAGCACCTATGGGTTCTGCTAATCCTGATAAAAATGAAAGTTTAAAGGCCTTTCTTTTACTGCCTGTTGCATAATAAACAGGTACTGATATGGCAATTCCTTCAGGTATATTGTGAATTGAAATTGCTATGGCAATGCTTATCCCTATTGTCGGGTCATTTATGGCACCAATAAAGGTGGCCAGTCCTTCCGGAAAGTTGTGTATACCAATAGCCAGGGCTGAAAAAAGTCCCATGCGCATAAATTCATCTTTATTGTGTGTTTTATTGTTGTCCATTTCACAAACGCTTTTAACCTCATGGGGGTTTTCCGCTGAAGGGACAAGGTAGTCAATAACAGCAATCAGGGCAATTCCAAGGAAAAAGGATATTGTGGTATATAGATAACCTGCTGATTCTCCATATATCGAAGAGAGAGATGTATTTGCTTTGGGAAATATCTCTATCATTGAAACATATATCATTACACCTGCAGAAAAACCAAGAGATCCTGCAAGAAAGGAGGCGCTCATTTCTTTTTTGAAAAAAGCAACAGCACTTCCCACTCCTGTAGCAAGGCCTGCAAAAAGGGTCAGAGCAAAGGCAAAGAGAACATTATCATAATTCATTTAACTTGTAAAACCTCACAAATCAATCAGGAAAATAAAAATTATTGTTTAAAATAATAGTGAATATTCAGAATGTCTATCATTATTTTAATTAATGAATAGTGCTTTAGAAGCAAAAACAGGATCACTTGTTACATTAAGTGCTAGTTTTCTCAAGCCTGAAGCATCCCCTGGTGTTGGCATATGTGTAAGGTGTATTTCACATTCAGCCAGATTTTTAAGCTTATACATTGCAGCTTCTGCTCCGGGATTTGTAGTGGCACTAATTGCAAGGGCAATAAGGGTTTCTTCAAGATTCAGGTTTACAGAGGAGCTTGGGAGAATTTCTTTTTTAAAGTTCATGAGAGAGTTAAGGATATATGATGGAAGAAGATCTATTGAAGGGGGGATTTCAGCCATCTTTTTTATTGCATTGAGCACAACGCTTGATGCTGCGTGCATTAAAGGGGAGTTGTATCCGCTTATCAGGCTTCCATCAGGCAGTTCAATGGCAGCACCGCTGAAAATGCCCTTGTTTCCTTTTTTCTTTGTTTTTGCAATTTCTGCTGCATCCCGCGCACAGTTGACAACTCTTCTGTTCTCAGGTTTAAGCTCCATATCTTTCATAAGAAGCTCAACCCTTTGAACTGTTTCCTTGTCGCATAGGCCTGCTGCATATTCGCAGGAATAGCGGAAAAATCTTCTTATAATTTCCTGGTTTGCTGCTTCCCGCACAACACTGTCATCAGTTATGGCAAAGCCTGCTCTGTTAACACCCATATCTGTTGGAGATTTGTAATAGGATGGTTTACCTTTAATTCGCTCCAGTATTCTTTGAATTAAAGGAAATGCTTCTATATCGCGGTTATAGTTTACTGTTTTTTCATTATATGCTTCAAGGTGGAAATGGTCTATCATGTTCACATCCCTTAACTCTGCTGTTGCAGCTTCATAGGCAATATTAACAGGGTGTTGCAAGGAAAGATTCCATATTGGAAATGTTTCAAATTTGGCATAGGTAGCAT
>CAYTLM010000024.1:0-16988 GCA_964438485.1 uncultured Leptospirales bacterium
TTTATACTATAATTACATCTAATTCAGTTGAAGAAAAATTTGCTCATAACAGGCAGCTTTTTTTAACTGAACAGGGATATATATACACTATTTTAAATGAAGACACCTTTTCTGAAAAATTTGGAGATGTTGACTAATGACTACTTTGTTTAAAAAAAAATTTATAATTACTGCAATTCTCACAGCAGTAATTTTTTTTTCCCTATACATTTATTCCTCATCATCATCTGATACAAGACTTTATATTGTAACAGAAAATAAAGGTATTCTTGTATCTGATAACAGCGGCAATTCCTGGACCATGATCAATAAAGGCATACCTGACAATGCAAAACCTCTACGCCTTTATAAAGCTGGAGAATACTTATACCTTACCACCTATAACTCAGGTATATTCAGATCACTGGAGAACTCCATAGAATGGGAAAACATCAATTCTGATGATTTCAAAACACGAAGCATATACATGGAAGAAAATGGATACAGAACAATCTCTGCATTCAACTATGATAGAGAAAATCCGCAATCTATTGTTGTAGCAACAAAACACAATATTTACCATTCCCCTGACAGTGGAAAAACATGGAAAAAATTAACTCAAAAGGGCCTTCATGAAAGAAATTATATAACTGCACTGGCGATTAGCAAAACTAAAATTTATGCTGGCACATCGTTTAATGGAATATTTGAATACAATGGATCAGGTTTTGTCCATGCAGGAAAACAACTCCCTGGTGAACCATACTCAGGTACACTTGCATTTACAGAACAGCTAACATCAATTTATGCAAATTCAGACAGATTATATGCAGGCTTCTTTTTTGGATCAGGAATTTACTGGAAAAATAAAAATTCAAAAAACTTTGAGTATTTGCCGGAATCTGCAGATATTGAAAATAAAAGTAATATTGATGATATATCCATGCAGAATAACCACCTCTTTTATACTTCAGAGGGAAAGCTTTTCAGATCTGATGAGAAAGGGAACATTATCCATGATAATACACTTGAGTCCATATTAAACAAAAGCAAAAAAAAATATAACATTATTTCAGCAACAATTGTATCTACAAAGGATATATTTCCCCCTCTTTCAACAATAACAGAGCAAAAAGAAATAAAAAAAAGAAATGACCTTGCTGATAATAAAAGAGCAATTTATTTAAGTGTTCCATCTATAAAGAAAAATCTAGATCATTATATAAAAATTGCAAATGAAACTGAAATAAACGCATTTGTGATAGATATGAAAGATGACTTTGGAAACATATATTTTTCTGCTAAAAGTAAAACTGCTGCTGAAATAAAATCTGTGAAAAGCCCGTTAAAAATTGGTGAAGTACTAAAAAAATTAAAAGAACACAATATATACTCTATTGCAAGAATAGTTGTTTTTAAAGACAATAAAATGTACAGGGCATATAATGGAAAGTATGCAATAAAAAATAAAAAAACCAATACCTCATGGAAAGGAACAGAGCATGAATACTGGGTTGATCCCTATTCCAGATTCGTTCAGAACTATAATATTGAACTTGCAAAAGAGCTTGAAGATCTGGGCTTTGATGAAATTCAGTTCGATTATATAAGATTCCCATCTGACGGACCCATACATCTTTGTAATTATACTCACAGAAAGGATAATGTCACCTATAAATCAGAAATAATGATTGATTTTTTAACTAAAGCTAAAGAGAATATAAATATTCAGATATCTGTAGATATATATGGGTTTAATTCCTGGTATCATTTTGGCAACTGGATAGGACAGGATATGGAAGCAATGTCACATGTGGTAGATATAATATGCCCTATGGTTTATCCATCACATTTTGGCGCAAAATTTTATATGAAAGGCGAAAGGAAAATGCGATCATACAGGCTTGTATATGATGGCGGCAAAAGAGCAAAAAAACTGGCACACAGCTCAGTGCATCTGCGCCCCTATTTACAGGCATTTAATCTGCTTTCCCCAACATGGGGACCAGATTATATCAATAATCAGATTAATGCAGCTATAGACAGCAGACAAAATGGTTATACTCTATGGAATGCAAGAGGTGATTATACTACACCCTATAATGCTCTGAAAAACAAATGAGGTACTTTAACTAATGGATAGCTTTGAAATTCAATGGGATACTAGCAAAAAATGCCCTGTAATTTTTTTAAAAGGAGACATCACTGGTGATTCCAGTGAAAAAATTCAGGCTGCTTATTATGAAATAACAAAAGCTGCTTCCTCAAATACTCTGATTTTTGATTTTAACAACTCTAAATACATTAACTCCTCAGGAATTTCCAGCCTTATTAAAATTCTTCACAAACATCAGGAGACAAATGGTAAATTTATTTTTACAGGACTTTCAGATCACATGGTAAAAGTGCTGGATATTGTAGGATTAACTGAATATGTAACTATTTGCAATGATTTAGATTCAGCCTTTAAAACAGCTGAAATATAAAAAAAGGAGTGCATTAAATGCCCCGCAAAAAACAATCAAAAAACGAATGTATACTCTCCATAGATGCCGGAACCCAATCAATAAGAACTGCTCTAATTGATACAAGAGGAAATATTCTGAAAATAGTAAAAACAGAAATTGAGCCATACTTTTCTGTTAATCCAGGATGGGCTGAACAGAATCCTGAATACTTCTGGAAAAACCTTAAATTAACATGCAAAAAAATAATGCAAAATCTCCCTGTAAAAATAGAAGCTATTAAAGGCGTTACAATAACAACACAGCGCAATACAATGATCAACCTTGATAAAAATGGCAAACCTCTAAGACCTGCTATTATCTGGCTGGACAGAAGAATGGCACAAAAAGAGGATTGGCCTCCCTTTCTTCTTAAAGGTGCCCTAAAAGGACTCAAGCTCTATGATTCAGCAATTTACGCTGTTATGGAATGTGAAGGAAACTGGATAAGGCAAAATCAGCCTGAAATATGGGATAAAACATACAAGTACCTGTTTCTTTCCGGATATCTCACATATAAGCTTACCGGCGTATTTACCGATTCAACAGGAAACCAGGTTGGATATGTCCCTTTTGACTTTAAAAAACAGACCTGGTGTAAAAATAACGATTTTAAATGGTCCATGTTTAAAATTGAAAAAGAAAAACTTCCTGACCTGGTTAAACCTTCAGAGATTATGGGTTATATTTCAACTAAAGCTTCAAAAGAAACTGGTATTCCTGCAGGGCTCCCCCTTATAGCAGCTGCTGCTGATAAGGCCTGTGAAGTTCTTGGCTCAGGATGTACAACCCCTGACATTGCCTGCCTCAGCTTTGGAACAACCGCAACTATAGAAACAACCGGATCCAAATATATAGAACTAATACCCATGTTGCCACCATATCCAAGTGCTATCCCGGAATTTTATAACACTGAAGTAATGATATACAGAGGCTACTGGATGGTAAGCTGGTTTAAAAATGAGTTTGCACACCAGGAAATAATTTTAGCAAAAAAAAGAAAAATACAGCCTGAAATCATTCTGGATGAAATGGCAGGAACAATCCCAGCAGGCTCAATGGGCCTTATGCTACAGCCTTTCTGGTCACCTGGAGTAAAAGTCCCTGGCCCTGAAGCGAAAGGGGCAATAATTGGATTTAGTGATGTACATTCACGCGCTCATGTATATAGAGCAATATTAGAAGGTCTTTCCTATGCATTAAGAGAAGGAGCTGAAAGAACAGAAAAAAAGACTAAAGTTAAAATTGATAAAATCAGGGTTTCTGGTGGCGGCTCACAAAGCAGAACAGCAATACAGCTTACAGCAGATATATTCAACAAAGCTGCGGAAAAACCTCACACCTATGAAACATCAGCCCTGGGTGCTGCTATAGATGCTGCTGTAGGCTTAAAACTTCACAGCAATTTTGATATAGCTGTAAAAGAGATGACCCGATTAGGCGAAGTATTTGAACCATCCAAAGAAAACAGTAAAATATATAATGAGCTTTATCATAATGTTTATATGAAGATGTACAAAAAAATGAAACCTCTATATGAAAATATAAGAAAAACAACTAATTATCCGCCATTTTATAAATAATAAAGGGACTTTAAGCCCCTTTATTATTTATAATTAGTTTTAATTCCCTAACTTTTAATTAAAATAAAAACTCTGCAATTCAGGAATAATTACTAATTTATGATACAATTTTATTTATCATTTTTATAACCACATCAATATCTTCTGAATTACCCTTATCAAGCAACTTCTTAAAAGTAACCAGCTCCTTGCCATAGTTCTTTTCATCTGCCATAACAAACTTGTCTCCTACTCCATAAAGAAGCCAATCAAGAGATATTTTGTGCCTTATAGATATGCAGCGTATAAACTTAAAGGAAGGATTCTGCGATCCGCATTCAACCTTTGCTACATACCGTCTATCAATTCCTGCAGATTCACCAAACTCTCTTTGAGTGATTTTTAAGTCCTTTCTTACCTCTTTTAGACGTAATCTTAACTGAGTAAAAAACTCAACTTCCATTTCCTCGTTTAGCACATCTTTAGAAAGAAACTGGTGATCCATGTATCGCTCACGATACCTGCTTTCATTACCAATTTTTGTACTCATATTCCCCTCTATATATATTATTTTAGTACACTCTAAAAAAAGAATATTTATTTTCAACGAAAAAAATTTATAATAAGGCTTAATATGTTTATATTACGTTAAATTTACATATTTGCTACACCAAAAGTTAAGCTTTAAAAATTTTACTTTACACCAACAATGATTTAAATGAATTTTATTGTAAATAACCAAAAATTAATTTAAAGAAAAAATTAATTTTATGCAGGATGGAAAAAATGATATCAGTAAGTAATGCTCTGGAAATAATACTTGATACAACTCAAACAAAAAAGATTTCAGAAACAGTGGATATTATTAATGCTACAGGGAGAATCCTTTTTAAAAATATAATATCAGAACTAAACGTACCACAAAAAAACAATTCAGCAATGGATGGATATGCTGTAATATACTCTGACACAGCTAAAGCCTCCTATAAAAATCCTGTGACCTTATCAATTATATCAGAAATACAGGCTGGTGCTAATTACTCAGGGGATACAATAAAACCTGGAAATGCAATAAGAATAATGACTGGTGCACCTGTGCCAGATGGAGCTGATGCTGTTGTGCCTTTTGAAGACACTGAAGAATACCAGGGATCAGTTAAAATATTCAACAGTTTTGAAAAGCACAAAAATATTCGTTTTGCTGGAGAGGACATAAAAAAGGGCGACCTTGTTGTAAAAAAAGGAACAAGAATAGATTCAGCAGAAGCAGGGCTAATTGCTTCATTGAATATAGATAAAATTGAAGTTTATAAAAAACCTGAAGTTGCAATCATTGCAACAGGGGATGAGATAATTGAACTTGGCAGCATTAATAAAACAGGACAGATTGTAAACAGCAATGCCTATACTCTTCACTCAGAAATAATAAAATATGGGGGTAGCCCTGTTTACATGGGCATTGCTAAAGATAACATTGCTGAAACTACTGAAAAAATAAAAGAAGCAATGAAATACGATATTATCATTACATCTGGGGGAGTTTCAATGGGTAAGTACGACTTTGTACCTGACGTACTTAAAAGCCTTGGTGTTGAGATCAAAATAGAAAAAGTTCTCATGAGACCAGGAAAGCCTGTAGTGTTTGGTAATATTGGCACTAAACTTTTTTTTGGTCTTCCAGGAAACCCTGTTTCAGTAATGGTTTCATTTATGCAGTTTGTTCGTCCTGCACTGCTAAAAATGTCTGGAGCTTATAAGCTTAAAAAACCGGTTATCGGGGCTAAACTCCTTGAAGAAATAAGGGATAGGTCTGGGAGAAAACATTTTATAAGGGGAGTTTATTCAATAATAGATAATGAATTTCATGTTAAAACAACAGGTGACCAGGGCTCTGGAATTTTGACTTCTATGAGCGATGCCAACTGCCTGATAATTTTACCTGCAAACATAGAAAATGTTTCACCTGGTGAAATTGTTGAAATTCAATTAATAAATCACGGTGAAATTTAATGACAGCAAAGGGAATTCTACTCTATTCAGGAGGACTGGATAGCATACTTGCTGCTAAACTCCTTATGGAACAGAATGTTGATCTTATAGGGCTTCACTTTGTGCTTCCTTTTTATCCACCCTCTTTTGACTTAAATGAACTTGATGCTGCTAAACAGGCAAAAAAGATAGGCCTTAAACTGGAATTTTATAGATGCGGTAAGGAATACCTGGAAATGGTAAAAAATCCTATCCATGGATATGGGAAAAACATCAATCCCTGTATAGACTGTAAAATTTTTTTTATCAAAAAAGCCACTGAATATATGGAGCTCTTTAATGCTGATTTTGTTGCAACTGGAGAAGTGGTGGGACAAAGACCTATGTCTCAGCTAAAGCACACTCTAAGACATATAGAAAAAAGTACAAACCTTGCAGGAAAGCTTTTAAGGCCCTTATCAGCCAAAATTCTGGAGCCTACCATTGCTGAAAAAGAAGGAAAAATAGACAGAACCAGGCTCCTTGACATAAATGGACGGGGAAGGAAACACCAGCTTGAGCTTGCTGCAAAATACGGAATAACTGACTATTCATCACCATCAGGAGGATGTTTGTTTACAGATAAAAACATCGCTTCAAGAATTAAAGACATTTTTGCAAAAGAAGATAAAGTAGAAGAAATAGATCTTTATTTATCTACAATTGGGCGCCATTTTAGAACTGATAAAAATTCAAAAATAATTATAGCCAGAAATCAAAAAGAGAGCATGGATTTGGAAAACATCAAGGAATTTGCTGATTCAATGCTATACCCCATATTCAGTGGTCCTACTGTTTTTATAAAAGGAAAAATTGATGATAGGGATTTATCTGCTATCACATCTATTATGGCAAGATATGGGAAACCGGAACCGGAAAATAACAGAATTTCATTAATACACAAAAATGGCAATATAACCACGCTTTATGCTGAGAATAATGATTTTGAGTGGTTCAATAAATTCAAGGTATAAATTTATAATAATAAAATCAGGACAACGCTATGATATTTATAAAAAATAAAAAGAAGAAAAAAAATATCTCCTTTCTTGTATCAGGCAGAGGATCAAACTTTCTGGCTGTTGCAAAGCAGATAGAAAAAGGAAATATAAATGCGCAGATTAAAACAGTTATATCTGATAAAGAAAACGCACCTGTACTTAAAAAATCTAAAAACATGGGAATAGAATCTGTTTTTATCAATCCAAAACTTTTTAGCTCAAGAGAAGCACATGAAAGAGAAATCCTTGATATTCTATTTAGCAACAAAACAGATCTGGTTGTTGCTGCAGGCTATATGCGTCTTTTAACACCTGTTTTTATTGAACCTTTTAAGAACAGAATAATAAACATACATCCTTCACTGCTTCCTGCATTTCCAGGAAAAAATGCCCAGGCACAGGCTATAGCAAAGGGTGTTAAAATTGCAGGCTGCACATGCCACTTTATTGATGAAGGAACAGATACAGGCCCAATTATTATGCAGGCAGCAATACAAGTACATCAGAATGATACAGTTGAATCCCTTTCGCAAAAAATTTTAATAGAAGAACACAAAATTTTAGCTAAAAGTATTAAATTTTTTTGCAATGATAAACTATCAGTTCAAAATAAAAAAGTTTTTATAAAACCCCTTGTTTAATTGATTTATCATAATTTTTTTATTATTTTAAAATAAATGAATTGTGTATTAAAATCAATAATAATTAATTATTTATTTTAGATATGGCAACTTTACATTATAACAAATAGACAAAATATAATTATTAAAGAGGTACAAAATTGAACATACAAAATATTTTCACATTTCTTATATACTTTTTGTGCTCAGTAATTATTTCATATTACTATAATCTGCTAATAAGCAAAAATGAATATTCCAGAGATGAATTACAAAAAGTAGTGCCACAGCTTATCAATATCTGGAATAAAATTTCGGGAAAATATGCTACTATTAATATGATTTTTATAATTTTAATTTCAGCTTTAATAGGAGGAGGAATACCTGGAGTTTTTACTAACAGCTTGATAAACTCTGCACTCCTTCCTTTTTTAGTTTTTTATTTTCTTCCCAAAGCTGCTGTTTATTTTGAAGAAACAAGAGTAACAACATCAGAAAGTTTTACTGATATACTTGAAGATACATATGTTAAATATTATCTTCTTATAAATTCAGGCTTTATTGCAGGATATGGATCAACCTTAATATTCAACTGGATAAATCTGGGAATAATATCCTTCTATTGGTTCGTAATTAACTTTATAATAATAACCATTATGTTAGTTCTTTCATTAAAAGAAATGATTTATGATTAAAAAAACAACTCTATTTTAAAAGTGTTTGATTTGTAAAAATATATTTTTATGTTGACTTTAACAAAAAAAATTTTTATTGTAAAATGAGTAACAGAACTCATGAAATTAAATCTGCATGAGTAATAAAGGTAAAGTTATTAAAACTTAAGGAGGATCCTCTTATGAAGAAGTTGCTTTTTGTATCACTATTATTTTCAATAGGCCTTGTTTTTACATTTACATCTTGTGCTGGTGGTGGAAAAATTGGTGGTACTGTTGAAGGGAAATCTTATAAAACAGAAGGCTGGGTTAATGATGATACATACAGAATCTCAGCAGCTGGTGTTGCAAAGCAGACACTCAAAAATAAGGTTGCAAGAAGAGAAAGTGCAAAAAGAGCAGCTATGCTTAATGCACAGTATCAGGTACTTGAAAAATTTAAAGGTTCAGCAATTGAAGGTGCTGCTGGTATGTCTGATTTTGAAATGACAGGTATAGCAATTGCACAGGAAATCCAGGGTACTGTAAAAGGTGGATCTGTTACTTCAGTAACCTATGATGATGAAGACAATGCTGAAATAATCTATGAAGTAAAAGCAAAAGGGCTTAAAAAGAAAGTTTCTGCTGCTTCATGGGAATAAAAAACTCAATAGAAACTAAAGTTAAAAAGAAATAAAAAAACCGTCCAAAATGGATGGTTTTTTTATTTTATATAAAGTTAATTTAATTTTTTTTAATAATATTAACTTTATAAAGCATTGCATAAATAATATTAAGACCAATTGTTGTTACAACTAATATTGAACCAAGAAAAAGATCCCTTTGAATAAAAAAATAATAAAGACTTCCGCAAAGGGATAAAACAGATAAAAGTAGTATTAATTTAGACATATATTTATTCCTCTTCAGTTATTACTGCAAAATCAGATACTGCGTCATTATCATTTAAATCAAGAAGCTTAATACCCACTGTTGATCTACCCTGGGAAGAAATATCCTTTGCTAAAATTCTTATTGTCATGCCGGAAAATGCAGAAATTATAATTTCATCTGTTAAAGCAACAGATCTTATACCTGCAGCATGGCCATTCTTATCTGTAATTTTCATATAAGCCATGCCTTTTCCACCCCTGCCTTTATTTACAAAGTTATTAAATGAAACCCGTTTACCATAGCCTTTTTCACTTATTACAAATAAACTGGTATTATCTTTTACTATATCCATATCTATAATATAATCATCAGGAGCAAGTCTCATTCCTATAATCCCTGCAGCAGTACGTCCCATTGATCTCATTTTTTTCAGATTGGTTCTTAAAAGAAGTCCTTTTTTTGAAGCAATTATCAAATCACTCTCTTTTTCAACAACCTTTACATTAACGAGCTCATCATCTTTTTTAAGGTTTATTGCAATTATACCGCCTTTTTTTGCATTCTGAAATTCCTTAATACTGGTTTTTTTCAATATCCCTTCTTTAGTAACCATGCATAAAAAATCTTCAGTATCAAAGTTATCAATTGAACACAATGCAGTTATATTTTCTCCTGCAGCAAGATTAAGTATACCCTTAATTACCTTACCTCTGCCTGATTTTGAAACCTCAGGAATTTCATATGTTTTAAGGGCAAAAATTTTCCCTTTATTGGAAAAAAGAAAAACAGTATCATGGTTAGAAGCAACAGTCATCATTTTAACAAAATCATCTTTTTTTGATGACATTCCTATAACGCCTTTTCCACCTCTTCTCTGTTTTTTAAATGTATCTATAGGTACTCTTCTTATAAAGCCGTCATTAGACATGGACACTACCATATAATCATCAGCTATAAGATCTTCAACGTTAAAATCTGTTGAGGAATCAGCACCTAAAAGTATTTCAGTTCTGCGCTTATCAGCATATTTTTCTTTAATCTGAAGAAGCTCAGTTTTAATAATATTATTAATTTTAACTTCACTGTTAAGAATAGATTTAAGCTCCTGAATAAGCTTGATAAGTTCTTTTAACTCATCTACTATCTTTTTTATCTCCAGACTTGTTAATCTCTGAAGTCTCATATCCAGAATAGCTTTTGTTTGTATTTCAGAAAGCTCAAACCTTTTCTGTAATCTCTTGCCAGCTTCATCGGGATTTTTTGATGATTTTATAATCTCAATAACTTCATCAATATTATCCAGAGCTATTTTTAAACCTTCCAGTATATGAGCCCTTTCTTCAGCCTTTCGCAAATCATAGGTTGTTCTTCTAACAACAACCTCTCTTCTGTGAGCAATATAATAATTGAGTGTAGATTTTAAATCAAGAACCTTTGGAGTACCATCAACAAGGGCAAGCATTATTATTCCAAATGAAGTTTGTAAAGATGTATGCTTAAAAAGCTGGTTTATTATTACACTGCTCACAGCGTCCTTTTTAAGACCAATATAAATACGCATTCCATTTCTATCAGATTCATCCCTTAATTCAGCTATTCCCTCAATAACTTTTTCATTAACAAGTTCAGCTATTTTAATAATTAAATTGGCCTTATTAACCTGATATGGGATTTCTGAAATAATAATCTCTTCTCTTCCTTTGCTATTTTCTTCTATTGTGTATTTACCACGAATTACAACACTACCTCTTCCCGTATTATAAGCTTTTGTTATACCCTCATTTCCCATAATTGAGCCTCCGGTTGGGAAATCAGGGCCTTTTATATATTTCATAAGATTTTTTACAGTAGCATCAGGAGTATCTATAAGATGAATAACAGCATCAATAACCTCACCAAGGTTATGAGGAGGGATCTTTGTTGCCATACCAACAGCAATACCCTCAGAACCGTTTACAAGCAGATTAGGATAAGCTGCAGGAAGTACATTGGGTTCCTTTCGAGTATCATCAAAGTTTGGAGAATAATCTACTGTTTCTTTTTCAATATCCCTAAGCAGCTCTTCTGCTATTTTTTTTAATCGGGCTTCTGTATACCTGTAAGCAGCAGGCGGATCTCCATCTATTGAACCAAAGTTGCCCTGTCCGTCAATAATTGGAATCCTCATTGAAAAATCCTGAGCAAGCCTGACCATTGTATCATATACAGCAATATCTCCATGAGGATGATAATTACCTATTACCTCACCCACTATTTTAGCTGACTTTACATATGGTCTATCGCTTCTCCAGGCTCTTTCATTCATAGCATGAAGTATTCTTCTATGTACAGGTTTCAGACCATCACGAACATCAGGAAGTGCCCGGCCAACTATTACGCTCATGGCATAATCCAGATAAGCGCTTTTCATCTGATCTTCAATTTCAACATTTATTATATTATCTATTTTAACGTTTTTACTATTTTTTTTCGATGACACTTTTATATACTCCGATTTTTTATTTCATATTAATAATATAATCGTAATTTACAGATCAAGGTTCATAACCTTATGAGCATTGTCCTCTATAAATCTTCTTCTGGGTTCAACAGCATCTCCCATTAAAATTGAAAAAGCATTTTCAGCTGCAACATCATCATCAATTCTTACCTGAAGCATTGTTCTGGTTTCAGGATTCATAGTAGTATCCCAAAGCTGATCAGGGTTCATTTCACCAAGACCTTTATATCTTTGAAGTGTAACTTTTTCTTCTTTGAATTTTTTTAAATAAGAATCTTTTTCTTCTTCAGTATATGCATAAATCAACTCTTTACCATTTTTAATACTATAAAGAGGAGGCTGTGCAATATAAAGATAACCGTTGCGAATTAAATCCTGCATATATCTGAAAAAAAATGTTAAAATAAGTGTTCTTATATGTGCTCCATCAACATCAGCGTCAGTCATGATTACTATTTTATGATACCTTGTTTTAGTAATATCAAATTCCTCACTGCCAATACCAGTTCCAATAGCTGTTATTATTGTACGGATTTCATCATTTGAAAGAATTTTATCAAGACGCGATTTTTCAACATTGAGTATTTTACCCTTTAATGGGAGTATTGCCTGAAAATTTCTGTCACGTCCCATTTTTGCTGAACCACCAGCAGAATCACCCTCTACCAGATAAAGCTCACATTTGGATGGATCCTTGTCACTACAGTCTGAAAGCTTTCCTGGCAAGGCGTCATGCTCCAAGGCATTTTTTTTCCTTGAAAGATCCCTTGCCCTTTTTGCAGCAAGCCTTGCTCTTGCACTCTGAATACATTTATCAATTATTTTTTTAGTTTCCTGAGGATTTTCTTCAAAATATAAAGACAAATGCTCATATGTTACTGATTCAACAATTCCCTTAACTTCACCATTTCCAAGCTTCATTTTTGTCTGACCTTCAAACTGAGGTTCAGGAATTTTTACACTTATAATTGCAACAAGACCTTCTTTGGAATCATCACCGGAAATTTGTGTAATATTTTTATCAAATTTACCTTTTTTCAGCTGATCATTAAGAACCCTTGTAAGAGCAGAACGAAAGCCTATTAAATGAGTTCCTCCTTCCCTTGTATTAATATTATTAGCATAGGTATAAATATTTTCATTATAGGTATCTATATATTGAACAGCTACTTCTACATCTATATTGTCTTTAACTGTATGATAATAAATAGGTTTTTTAATTACAGGAGTTTTGTTTTCATTAAGATAATTTACAAAGGATACTATTCCGCCTTTAAACTGAAAAATATTTTCCGTACCTTTTGCAGTTTTATCACTAATGTCTCTTTCATCGCGTAATGTTATTTTAATACCAGCATTAAGAAATGCAAGCTCCCTTAATCGTTTGGAAAGAGTATCAAAATTATATTCAAGAGTATCAAAAATACTATCATCAGGCCAAAAGTGTATTTTTGTACCTCTATTTTTGGTAGCTCCTGTAGTTTTCAAATCAGCATCTGGTTTACCCTTTTGATAAGACTGTACATATTTTTTTCCATCTATATATACTTCAACTGTCATTTTTTTTGATAAAGCATTTACAACAGACACTCCAACTCCATGAAGACCGCCTGAAACCTTATAACTATCATTGTTAAACTTTCCACCAGCATGAAGCTTTGTCATAACAATTTCAAGAGCTGATTTTTTATATACAGGATGTGGATCAACAGGAATTCCCCGTCCATTATCAATAATCTCAACAGAGTTATCCTTATGGATTGTTACTAAAATATTATCACAATATCCGGCAAGCGCTTCATCAATTGAATTATCAACAACTTCATAAACCATATGATGAAGTCCATTTGTTTCAGTAGATCCTATATACATGGCAGGTCTTTTTCTTACAGCTTCAAGACCTTCCAGTACCTGTATATTATTTGCATTGTAGGTTTTACTCATTCTTTCTGCTCCATATTAATTCATCTTCATTTATCGCTTCTCTTTTAATAACCGTAAATGGACTTACAAATGAACTTTTAATCTCATTTTTTTCATTGATTGATATTAGTTTGTCTATATCAGATATATCTTTTAAAAAAAAATTATTATCTTCATTATTTAATTTTAAAGTTTCAATATTAAATATACCAATACAATCCTTATCACTTACAACAATGTTATTTCCAATATGTATAAACATTATTTTTGTAATTTCCACTTAATAGTTTTAACATCAAATTTGATATTATTAATAAAATCATTACCAAAATCATTGCTTATTTTATTTAAAATCCCATTTTTCATTAAAGAAAGTTCATTTGCATAAACAGGATGATCAACTGTGATAAACAAAACTTTTTTAAATATTCTATCAGGCTGGCTATGAGTTGAAATAGTAACACCTGTATAAATAGGCCATTTTTCTCTTAAATTTTCAATAACAAATGAATCATGTAAATCCAGATCTTCTATTATATCAGGAAGTATTGAATTAAATGATAGCAATTTTTTTTTTCTATTGTTACCTATACGAAATTTCAAAAAGTTTAACCTTTATATTCTTCACCTGATATAAATCCATTATTTACTGAAAAATTTTTATATGAACTTTTATTCCAGTTAGATGCTATATCAGAATTTACCATTGTAAAAATAAGCTGCCCTTTTTCAATTAGCAGATCAAGCATATTATAACGTCTTTTTTCGTCAAGTTCTGAAAATATATCATCTACCAAAATAACAGATTTTTTATTTTTTGCTTTTTTTATAATTTCAAATTCAGATATTTTTAAAGCAATTGCTGCTGTTCTTCTTTGTCCTTGAGAAGCATATCTGGTAAAATCAAATCCTCTTTTATCTTTAAAATTATAATCATCCCTTTGAGGGCCTAAAGAAGTTGCTCCTCTTTTTATATCATTATTTCTATTTTTTTTTATTTCATTATATATTAAAATAGCATCTGAATCTTTTAAAGATGAATTATAAAATATTGATACAGGCAATTCCTCTTTACTTATATCCATATATATTTTTGAAAAAAAAGAACTATATTCTTTAATAAAAATTTCTCTTTTTTTAAAAATTATAGATGCTTTATCAGAATACATTTTATCCCAGATATCCAGTTCTCTTATGTCACTTAATCTTTCACGAATTTTTTTTAAAAGAGCATTTCTTGAATTAATTACTGTTTTAAATTTATTTAATTCATCAATATAACCAGGAATTATTTTAGAAATAACTGAATCAAAATATCGTCTTCTTAAATCCGGTGTACCATTTATAATATCAATATCAGAAGGAGAAAATATTACAGTTAAAAGTTTTCCATAATAATCTGAAATTTTTTTAATATCATTGTTATCGATCTTAATTTTTTTTTTTACAGTTTTTTGATCCTTGATTATTCCAATTTCAAATTTTTCAAATTCGCTTCCTATTACCTTACTGCTACAATAGGATGAATTGCTATTCCAATTAATCATATCATAATCAGATGCATTTCTAAAAGATTTTAGGTTGGAAATAAAAGAAAGAGCTTCAATTATGTTTGTTTTACCAGCTCCATTTTTTCCTGTTATGAAATTTATTTTAGGAGAAAAATTAATATTAAGCTCCTTATAATTTCTAAAATCTATCATTTTTAATGTATCAATTATCATAAAACATTATTAATCTATGGTTTTAATTTGAATAGGCATTATTACTGAAATAAAATTTTTGTCATCTTCAGGAATAATTGTAAGAGGACTCATTTGTCCTGTTATGCCGCATAAAAATGAAAATGAATCTATATTGCGTATTGTATCCTGGAGAAATTGAGCGTTTATTCCAATCATTAAATTATCTGAACTATCTGATTCAATTATTATTTCTTCTTCTGCATGACCAAGCTCTGGAGTATTTGCCTGAATTTTAAGATTATCTTTATTAAAAGACATTATTATTTTATTTGCCGGTTCTCTTGTAAAAATCATTGCTCTTTTAATTGAATCATGAATTTGAGATGTATTTATAATTGATTTAAGAGTGTACTCTCTTGGTATTATCTGTTTATAATTGGGATATTGGCCTTCAACTATTCTTGTAAAAATTTCTGTATTATCAATTTTAAAATAACATTGATTGCTGTCAAAGGATATTTTACATACACCAGTATTGGATAAAAGTCTATTAATTTCATGTATTGTTTTAAGAGGTATAATAATTCCTTCTTTTACAAAAGTTTCATTATCTATAGTTCTTGTTATCATAGATAGTCTTCTTGAATCTGTTGCTACTAATGTGATTGTTCCAGGTTTTTCTGAAACTATATATATACTGTTAAATACAGGTTTGATAGTATCTATAGCTGCTGCATAAATAACTTTTTTTATCATTTCTTTTAAAATAGCCTGATCTATTTTAATAGAGTTATCCATTTTTATTTCAGGAAGTTTGGGATAGTCATTTGAATTTGTTCCGTAAAGTGTGTAATTTCCTTTAATATTTTTTGATTTTAAATTGATAATTGTTGATTCATCAATATCAAGAGTAATTTCATCATCTGGTAATTCACGAAGAATATTTATAAATTTTTTACCATATGCTGTGAATGAAATATTTTCATTACAATCAGCATCAA
Organism: uncultured Leptospirales bacterium; assembly: GCA_964438485.1. GTDB lineage: Bacteria > Spirochaetota > UBA4802 > UBA4802 > UBA5550 > JBBAGC01. The sequence goes on from CAYTLM010000024.1 coordinate 16,351, forward strand.
TTTTTGTTTTAACTGCTATTTCATTATCAGTTGCTATTATTTCCATTTTATTATTGGTTATTAAGAAAAGACAGTTAGATAAGATTGTATTGATGTTTTTAGATGAAATTACTGAATCAGCAATTCCTATAGCTTTAAGCAAAGTTTCTTTATTAACAGTTATAAGCATTTTCTTTTTCTCCTAATATAATTAATTAATGTGTTTTTATAAATAGTAGTAGTAGTAGTCTTTGAGATATGTTAATAAATCATTGAACTATTGATTTAATCAGACTTTACTATTGATTTTAATTTGTTTATAATTTTTTTTAATTTTGTTAAATCTTTATTTTATTTGTGATATTATGTAAAATTTTATTTTGTTTGTATAAGTCTTTAGTTTTCAACAATACATTAACATGTATTTATAATTTATTAACATATTTTTTAGCTTTGTAATTCTATTTTTAATTCTTCTATTTGCTCTTTAAATTCAAAATTTATTTTCATGTCTTCTTCTACTTTATTTATTGCATTTACAACAGTTGAGTGATCTCTGTCACCAAATTGTTTTCCTATGTCAGTTGTTGTCATATCAGTGAGCTGTCTTATTATATACATTGATATAAAGCGTGGTGTGACAATTCTGTTTTGTCTGC
>CAYTLM010000025.1:0-16463 GCA_964438485.1 uncultured Leptospirales bacterium
GCTGGCAGGACTGGGAGGCCATAATGAACAGCTTTCATTACTGATAAAAGAGGGAGTGGATATAAACTCCAGATACCAGGCAATACACAATTATAAAGATGGAAAAACAACAGTCAATGGAATAAAGATAACATTCAGCAATAATAACTATAACACAGAGGATAAAATAGCTAAAGTATCCGGAAGATTATGGACAAACCTGACTTCTGCAGCTAATGATTCTGAAGTAACAGGATTTCATGTTTATGCGGTTGATTATGGCAGCAGCAACCCTCATGTGGCGGGTGTTGGTATAGATATAACCGGGTTATATGAAAATGGCAGTAAGAATATGATTTCCTATCGTAGAGATTATAAGGATGGAAGTTTTAATCCGGTTATACCGAATACAACAATAACAAATTTTGAAAATGCCTTCTGGGGTAAGGAGGGTTCTGAGATAATGTGGACACCATGGCAGATGAGAACGACAAAGGAATGGGGAGGATGGAATTTTGAAAACATGGTGACACAATATCCGGGTGTGACGGAAATAGGTACTCCGGGAACTAAACTTTCTAATAATCTTGTGAAATATGCAGAGAGTAATAATTTGTCAAAATTAGAAATAACACAGCTTTGGAGAAGTTATCAACACGTTAATCATGGTCATTTTCAGGTAGGATATCAATACATAAATAACAAAAATAGATTTTATCTGTTATATCCAACAATATAATGAATAATGAGGTGAAAAATGAAAAAAGTAATATTTGTAATAGTTTTAGTATGTTCGCTGTTAGTGACAGTTCTCTGCGCAGTTGACAAAAAGAATAATGAGATTCCTGTTAGGCCAAAAAATGTACCTGAAGAAGCTGTTTGGGAAAAATTTTCACCAATTTGGTCAATAGGGACATATGAGAAAGGAAATTTAAAGATATGGTATAAAGACGGGATTTTGATGTATAAGGAGGATCTAATGAGCAAATATCTAAAAATGTCTGTTAGGTATCATAAAAATGGTGTTACTCATAGGTTCGGCCAATCTAAATTTTTTAAGAATAAATATTTTAACAACGACGGTGATTCCCATAGCTGGCTTGAGATAGGTAAATGGAAGGAATATGATGAGGAAGATAATCTGATAAACGAGTGGTGTTATTCTCCTCCGCCGTGTAAATATTTTGAAACAGTGGAGAAATGCGGAGTAGAAATATATTATAATAAGGATGGTTCGATAAAGGAAAAGATAATGCATGAATATAAATGTGAATATGGATGTGAAGAGTCAGAATAAGTGAGATATAAATTTTTATGCATTTTCATGATATTGATATAACAGCTGTTAGGTTTGAAAATTAAGCTTTTTGCAAACTCAAGCCATGACCACCTCTCGGCGGTCATGTTACATAAAGCAAGCATAATCTTAGAACCATGATTATAGGGATTGAAGGATTCCCATGATTTAGCAGGAGTAAATGTATAGTAAATCCTGTTAATCCTATAATCAAGGAAATCATGGTCAATCAAGGAAATCACGGTTTGCGAATTGATGTTGTCCAATCGTAGAGGCAGGTCTTGGACCTGCCTCTACGTCATTACCGCTATGATTGAATGAACAAACGATTGGAAGAATGGATGTGTGAAAAATAAAACTATTTAGCTCCATGAATGAGTACATTTACCGGCTCTATTCCTGAAACATCTCCTTTTTCAATAGCTTTAAGAACAGCACCACCACCTGTAAAAATATAGTATCTGGGGCTGTCAAGTGCAACAATATAAAGCCCAGGTAAAAGGCGTTTAAGCTCCTGCATTGTGTCTCCACCTCCGTAAAGCTTAACAGCATCCTTGTTGTCATCAATAAGCTCGTCCAGGGCAATTGTTCCTTCATTAAAATGGGGAGTGTATCCCATTACAGCATTAACAAAAACAGTTTTTGCCTCATGGAATATTTTATTAATAACCGGGTCAGTAAAGCTTTCAGGCGCAACATCAAGAACAAAATTAAGCTTGTCTCCTTTTTTGAAGTCGCGTACATCCCTGGTGCGAAATTTATCTTCAAATTTGCCATCAATCGTATCAGACTCAACAACAAGAGGGAGCTCAACAAGTTTCCCCGGAAATTTTTTTGAGTGTTCAACAAATTCCAAAGCAAGTCTCATATCCTCATCATCAATTCCATTGATATGTACACCATATTTTGCAGCAAGATAGGCATTGTAAATCACACCTCCTAAAACAAGGTGGTCGCATTTCTCAATAAGTGCATAAAGAGGTTCAATTTTTGTATCAAATTTTGCTCCTGCTACAACAGCAACAAAGGGGCGTGTTGGTTCATAAAGTCTGTCCAGGTTTTCAAGCTCCTTTTGTAAAAGGAATCCGGCATAGGAAGGCAAAAATTTATTAACACCAACAGTTGATGCATGGGGTTGCCATGAACCAAAGGCATCATTGATAAAAATATCTGCAAGTCCTGCAAGCTGGTTTGCAAACCGTAAAGCTTCTTCATCTGTGCCTTCTTCTCCAAAGAACCACCTGGTGTTAGGAAGATATATTCCGTCAATTTTATCTTCTTTCAGTTGTTTGATCATGTGATTTATAGAGGTTTCAATACCAATGTATCCTTTGTTTTCGTCTATTTGAAATTCCGGAACCTGCAATGTAATGTGAAGCTTTTCCTGAAGATAATTAACAATGGGCTGTACTGAGCTTTTTTCACTAATGGATATTTTCCCGGTACTTTTTTCTTTAGGCCTTCCAACGTGGGTCATTAGTATAAGTTTTCCGCCCCTTGCTACAATATGGTAAAGGGTTCCTATTGTGGCATCAATTCTGTAGGGATCATGAATAACTCCGTTTTTAACAACATTGTGATCAACTCTAACAAGCACTACCTTGTTTTTAAGATCTGCGTCCTGAATTTTTGGCATATCAATTTTCATCATAGAGGCCTCCTTATTAATAATTAAATAATTGAAGCAGATAATTTAGTATAGTACAACTATAATGGATAAAATTTGTCATTACAATTTTTTAAATCTGGTTTTGTCTGTATTGTAATAGAATAAAATGTATTGACACAAAAACCTGTATTGATGGATTGTTTGCATATAGAATGTGCAGGAATTTCTTCTTATCATCATCTGCCCAAAAACAAAAAAGCATCTATAAAATTTTATTAATAAAAGAGAAGGTTTCATGCTTCAGGTAAATAATTTAAAATTAGCATATGGCAAAAGAGTACTTTTTAATGATGTAAATATCAAGTTTAGGCCAGGAAACTGCTATGGCCTCATTGGGGCTAATGGGGCTGGTAAATCCACATTTTTGAAAATTTTATCTGGTGAGGTGGAACAAACAGCAGGGGAGGTGTTGAAGGATCCCAATGAAAGAATTGCGGTTTTGAGTCAGGATCATTTTGCCTTTGATGAATTTTTAGTACTGGATACAGTGATAATGGGGCACAGAGAGCTTTTCAATGTCCTTAATGAAAGAAATGAGATATATGGAAAAGAAAATTTTGATGATGCAGATGGTATACGCGCCTCTGAGCTGGAAGAGCTGGTTGAAAAATTTAACGGTTATGATGCAGAGAGTGAGGCGTCTGTATTTTTAAAGGGGCTGGGTTTAGATGACAGCCTGCATAAAAAACAAATGAAGGAACTGGAAGGGGGTGACAAGGTAAAGGTTCTCCTTGCCCAGGCATTGTTTGGCAGTCCTGACATACTTTTGCTTGATGAACCTACTAACAACCTTGATATAGAATCAATAAACTGGCTCCAGGATTATTTAATGAACTTTAAAAACACTGTTATTGTAGTGAGTCATGACAGGCATTTTTTAAATAAGGTGTGTACCCATGTTGCTGATATTGATTTTGGAAAGATTTCAATATATGCTGGGAATTACTCCTTTTGGCTTCAGGCAAGTGAGCTGGCAATGAAGATGCAAAGGGATGAGAGTAAAAAAATTGAAGATAAGCGAAAGGAGCTTAAATCTTTTATAGAACGTTTTAGCTCTAATGCCTCAAAGGCCAAGCAGGCAACATCGCGGAAAAAACTTCTTGAGAAGCTTACCCTTGATGATATAAAGCCATCAGGCAGGAAATACCCTTTTATTGAATTTAAACCTGACAGGGAATGCGGTAAAATTATTTTAGAGGTTGAAAATCTTAATAAAAAAATAGAAGGGGTTGAGGTGATCAAAGATCTGACCTTTAGAATAGAAAAAAATGATAAGGTCGTTTTTTTGGCATGGAGTCATTTGGTTAAAACAACTTTGTTTCAAATAATTACAGGTGAGCTAAAGCAGGATAGTGGTACATTCAGATGGGGGGAGACAATTACAACATCCTATTTCCCCAAGGAGAATAGTTCTTTTTTTCAAAATGATCATAGCGTGCTTCAGTGGATTCAGCAGTTTACAGAGAACAAGGATGAGGCATATGCAAGGGGATTTCTGGGAAGAATGCTTTTTTCAGGAGAGGAATCTCTTAAAAGCGTAAAGGTTCTTTCTGGAGGAGAAAAGGTAAGGTGCATGTTGTCACGCATGATGCTTGGCGGTGCTAATGTTATAATATTTGATGAGCCCACTAATCACATTGATCTTGAAGCAATAACATCATTAAACAATGCCCTGATCAAGTATCCTGAGGTGGTTCTTTTTACATCGCATGATTATGAGTTCGCACAAACTGTTGCTAACAGGATAATTGAAATAACACCTTCAGGCATTATAGACAAAAGAACGAATTTGGATGATTATCTCTCTAATGACGATATAAGCAACATCAGAGAAAAGATGTACCATGGACATCACAGGCTTATGCTTTAACCTTCTGTGTTAAACAACAGCGGTTTTATATCTTTTTGCCATGTTTTAAAGCGTTATAAGCTGTTCGCTTATATGTTAATACTTACCTCCTGACTGTTTTCACTTTCTGTATTCTTGTTTACTGCACGAACTCTCCAGTAGTGTGTTGTTGTGTTTTTTAATTTAGAAAACACATATTCTGTTGATGTTACTGTGTATTCAGTCCATGAGCCTTTTGAACCTGCTTTATGCTCTATAATGTAAGCTGTTGCATGTGGTACTGGAGCCCAGGTTAATCAAAGTTACAATAAAATTTATTTTAAATTAAAATTCATAAAGAAGCATGGTTATATCATCTTCATATTCCATATTCCCGGAAAAGACATGAAGATCCTTAAAAAGGCAGTCCAGTATTTTTGTTTCTTTTTTTTCTATTGCACTTTTAAATGATTGGCTTAATCTTCCAGTTGAATACATTTTATTGCCATCATTTCTCTGTTCAACTATTCCATCTGTAAAAAAAAGAAGTTTATCTCCTGGATTATATGGTATTTCTATTGCTCTGTAGTTCGGATTGTCAATTATGCCCAGACCCGGGCCAAGGGTTTTTATATTGTTAAAGGCATTTGTTGATGAATTCCAGAAAAAGGGGTGATGATGTCCAGCTTTTGCAAAGATTATTTTTTTACTCTCTGTGTCAATTACTGAGTAATAACATGTTGCAAAAATATTATTTATAACCTCATAAAGATGGTTGTTTAGTCTTAAAAGAAATTCAACAGGATCATTTCCGCATTCCTTTACAAGCATTATAAATGCACTTTTAAGTATGCCTGTTACAAGTGCAGCTGTTATTCCATGACCCTGTACATCAGCTATAATTGTATAAATTTTGCTCCCTTCTGTATGCACATTTATAAAGTCACCGCCAATTGCTATTGATGGCTTATACAGGTGGGTATATTTAACACCCCGCATGTCGGTTTCATCTGAATCTGCCTTAATAAAGTAATTTTGTATCTCCTGAGCTCTTGAAAGATCCTGGTTTATTTCTTTTAGTTTTTCACTCTTTTCTCGCAGATATGACTGGGAAAAAGTAAAGCTTGAAACTTTTTGTCTGAACCTGGAAAATATTTCCAAAAGGGTATTGTGGTATATTTTGTTGGCAATGTTTGGATTTATCTCGAAAATTATGTCAATATCACTTCTTGTAATCATAAATATTGAGGTTTCTTTTATTGCAGTAACAGTTGCAGATCTTGGGAGATTGTCAAAAAGGGAAAGTTCTCCAAAAAAGTCACCGTCTTTAAGAGTTCCCAGGGTAATCACTTCTCCTTTTCTGTCCGAAGTGGTTACAAGCACTGCTCCAATGTTGATAATATACATGGAATCTCCCTGGGTGCCTTCTACAATAATAAAGTCTCCAGGCTGAAATGTTTTTTCTTTGAAAAGAGGTGCAATCAGTTCAAGTTCATCACTGGTAAGCCCTTTAAGGGTTGAGATATTCTGTATTACTGATTTTATTTTGCTTTTTGAAATAGCAGCCATTTCTTTTCCTGGAATTAAAATTTATAAATTCAAATAAAGCATAAAACTTGAGGCTAACATAATAAATTTTTTAATATAAATCAAAGAAGTTTATATTAACAGGAAAACAAGTTCCTCAGTTTAAAATTGAGAAAAGTTATTACTGAGGAGCTGTATTTTAACCTGAATTTTTATTTATTATCTGTAACCGTAATTTTCTACAACAAAGTCTATGTCTTTATCGCCCCTGCCGGAAAGATTAACCAGTATGGATTTTCTGGGATTTTCCTTTGCGTATTTCATTGCAAAAGCAAGTGCATGAGCACTTTCCAAAGCAGGTATTATTCCTTCAACTTTTGAAAGGGTGTAAAAAGCATCAAGACACTCCTCATCATTTACCATTACGTATTCAACGCGGTTGTTGTCTTTAAGCATACAGTGCTCTGGTCCTGATCCAGGATAGTCCAGTCCACTTGCTATTGAGTAAACAGGAAGAGGTTCGCCAGCATCATCCTGCAATAGATAGCTTTTAAAACCGTGAAGCACGCCTGGCTTTCCGTATGAAAGGCTTGCGGCATGATCTCCTATTTGAAGGGATCTTCCTGAAGGCTCAACTCCTATAATCCGTACGCTATCATCACTTATAAAGCCTGAAAAAATTCCCATGGCATTTGATCCGCCTCCAACACAGGCTGTAACAGTATCTGGAAGCTCACCAGTCATTTCTATGAACTGTTCGCGCGCTTCAACTCCTACTATATGCTGGAAGTCCCGCACCATCATTGGGAAAGGGTGGGGCCCAACTACTGAACCTATGCAGTATATGGTATTAATCGGGTCTTTAAGGTATGCTTCAAATGCTGAGTCAACAGCTTCTTTTAATGTTTTTAATCCGAATGTAACAGGGACAATAGTTGCTCCAAGTAGTTTCATGCGCACTACATTCGGGTGCTGTTTTGCAATATCAACCTCACCCATGTGTATTTCACATTCAAGGCCAAAGTATGCAGCAGCTGTTGCCAGAGCCACGCCGTGCTGACCTGCACCAGTTTCAGCAATTACCTTTTTTTTCCCCATGTATTTTGCCAAAAGAACTTCACCCATGCAGTGGTTCAGCTTGTGCGCCCCTGTATGATTAAGGTCTTCACGTTTAAGGTAAATACGCCCTCCAATTTTGTTTGAAAGATTGTTACAAAAATATGTAGGTGTAGGTCGTCCCTGAAAGTGTTTACGAATGCTTCGTAGTTCAGAAATAAATTTGTGCGATTTGCTTATAGAGAAATAAGCATCAGTAATTCTGTCCATTTCTTCCTGAAGTTCAGGGGGAATAAAGGAACCGCCATATTCTCCAAAATAACCTTTGGAATCCGGGTAAGTCTTTAAATAATCTGCCATTATATAAGCTCCTTAATATTATGAATTCATGGATTAAGTTGCTGAAAGCCTATATTTTTAACAAGGAAAAAAAGAAAAATTAAAAATTTTTAATTCAGGGCAGATTAATACCTCTATTCTGTTTTTCAAACTACTTTGAGGGTATTACAAATAATTTTTAATAGTCTTTTGATGTGCACCGTGTTATGGCAAAAGCTAAAGTTGAATCGGTTATTTTGCTAATGTGTCATATAGGGAGCATAGGGTTAGCAGGGATGTGACTTTTTCTGAAGCTTCCACAATAGAGAAGTCAAGATTCCGCTGTTTTTGTGCTTTATGAAGCTTAATAAGAAGGCTTATGCCTGTGGAATCCAGATAATCCGCATTGGCAAGGTCAATTTCCACTGCCTTATCAGATGATTCGCATAAAGAGTTAATAATCTCAGAAAATTCTTTTATATTCGCAGTTTCTAAAGATCCAGAAACGCTAATCAATGTGGAGTTGTCTGTTTCTGTAACTTGTATGTTCATATGTAATCCATAAGTATATTGTATTTGAAAAAATTGTAACCATATTTCACAAAAAAGAAATTGTGCAATCTATTTTAGGGAACAGGTATAATCCTGTAAAGACAAATTTTTTATTGAGTCAGGGACTTTTTTACGGAAAGTTTTCCCTGGTTTCTTTTTTCTGATTTTTTTTGGATCTGTTGAGACCCCATCTCCCTAACCCTTTGAACTGCAAAGGACTGCACACAGGATGTGTGCGTTTCGATGCGCAACAGGATGTTGCAACAAGCGTCGAATGAAGAGGGAATTGTGACATATAAATTTTTTGTAGGTATTGAATTATGAATTTAAAATTCTATGAATAACCTGAAATTTATGTTACAAAGCCCTCTCCATTGTGGGGAGGGCACGGCGGAGCCGGGGTGGGGTCTCTCTTTTTTAATCAAATTTGAATGATTATTCTCTTGACCTGTTTTAAATAGCATTATTTAGATTACTCAGTATAATAAAATCAGGTGGTAAAAATGGCAAGTAAAGAGAAGATGCTCCAAAAAAAAAGGGATATTCTTAATGCCCTCAAAAGGCTTTTAGACAAGTACTCCTATTCATATATATCTATGCAGAGTGTGGCAGATGAGGCTGGAATTTCTAAAGGAGGATTAAGATACCATTTTCCTACAAAGGAATCCCTTTTTATTGGATTGCTTGAAGATTTTTTTATGTCCATTGAAGAGGATCATCTTAAAATGGTAAACCTTCTTGATGAAAAAGGGGACAGAGCTGTGGTATCAACTCTTTTTAATATAGAAAGTTTTGTTTTGAGCCAAAAAAATATTAAGGTCTTTATAAATCTTATTCTTTATAGTCTGGAAGTTCCTGAAATGATGGTGACAGTAAAAAGTTTTTTTAGAAAGCATCTGGAAATGTATAAGCAGATAATTGAACAGGGAAAAAACGATTTCCCTGAAATAGATAAAAATGAATTTGATCTGGAATTTCTTGCGCGCATTACCCAGATAATATTTATTAGTGCCGGACTTCTTGAAACAATCGATCCCATTAATATGGAACCTCAAAAGCTTGCCAGGTATGTACTCTCCCTGTTTAATGAGTAGCGGCTTTTTTCTCCTGTAAAACAGCCTTGACAGAGTTATATTAAATTATTATTTTAATTTCTGTTATGTTAAAAATTCAGCAGGTTATTAAAAACAGGCTTTTGCATGAAAGCAATATACAGCTATGTATCCTTTATGGCTCTGCGGCAAAGGAGAGGCTAACAGAAAGGAGTGATGTTGATATAGCTGTTTCCGGTTATCATGCCTTTGATTTAAATTATATGGTTTGCTTGCAAAGCAGTCTTTCCCTTTTGTTAGAGCGTGAAGTTGATCTTGTGGATATGAATCGTGCAGAGGGACTTATTTTGCAGCATATATTAAAAGGGGAAGTGCTGATAAAAAAAGATACAGCTTTATATGCTGATTTTATCAGGAAGGTTATATATTTCAATGCTGATATTTTGCCCAATATACGCATGATACTAAAAAAACGCGCCCGGAGATTCATAAGTGGATATTGATCTGCTTTTAACCAGGATAGAGTCTTTAAGAAAATGTATTAGAAGAATTGAAGAAAAGCGACCTGCTGATTTATCTATTCTCCATAATAACTAACCGCCTTGATATGATTTCAGAAAATTCGCAGCTGCTGTAATGAATATTATAGAAAATCTTCCTTTAGATAAAATCTGAAAATTTTTTAAATTGGTTATTGGTGGCATAATGCTATGATTTGTTAGTATATAAAGATTTATAAGTTTAATGAAAACATATTGACAAATCTTGTGAAGGATGTTATTCAAAATTAACTATTAAGTTTAAGGATTATTTATGGCACTTTCCTGGATAAGTGATAAAGCATTACTAGAAATTGTTTCAAATATATTGGAAATAGCTCAAAATGCTAAAACATCAGCAGAAGATGATTTTAATAAAAATGTAATAGATCCATTTTCTGCACTTTTTGAAATATCAGGCTTTGATATAGATTATGAAACCTGGTTTAGAAATGAAACAACTCGCCAGGTGCAAAAAACATTGCAAAACCATGTTGGTGATTTTCATCAAAAAGTATTAGGCTCTGTAAAGGACTGGAAGGATCTAGGTGTTGGAAGTGTTATAGATTTACTTTCTGAAAAATTCAAAATAATTGCCGAAGTAAAAAATAAATATAATACAATCTCTGGTGGTAAATTAGCAGATCTATATTTCTCCCTGGATAATTTAGTGATGCCCAAAAATAGTATTTATAAAGGATATACTGCGTATTATGTAACAATAATACCTAAAAAACCAGCAAGATATAATAAACTGTTTACTCCTTCCAATAAGGAAAAAGGAGAAAAATGCCAATTAAATGAAAGCATCCGTATGATTGATGGTGCAAGTTTTTATTCGCTGGTTACAGGTCGACCTGATGCATTAGAAGAACTTTTTAATCATTTGCCTTCGATTATTGAAAAATTATCAGGCAAAGCCCTTTTAAAAAAAGATAAAAGTAAATTAGATATATTTTTTAAACAGGCATTTCAATAATATATAAAAATGACTATCGTAACACGCCCTGATTTATCTCAAAACTAAATAGATGAGGCAAGAATAATAGTATGCCTGTTATTGGTTTAAATTAATTTTTTTATGGTTTTGATTATAATACTTATTTAAAAAATTAATTAGTGAAAAACCAATTTCTTTTGCAAGATTTACAGGAACAGCATTTCCTATCTGTTTATATTGCTGGGAAATAGATCCGGAAAAGCTCCAGTCATCTGGAAATGTTTGAAGCCTTGCATATTCTCTAACTGTAAAAGGACGAGTTTCCTCTGGATGGCATCTTTCAGTCTGTTTTTGGGCTGGATTACATGTTAATGTTAATGAAGGTTCATCCCAGCTCATCCTTCTTGCCATGCCGGTTTTGCCGCCACCCAAATAAAAACTTTTTTTCATATATTCCTTTTGTAATTCAATTGGCAGGTCTCTCCAATAGCCACCTTGAGGTACTTTCTCAAGTATTTCTTTTTTTCTTTGTGGATATTTGTAGCCTTCGCTTTCAGGAACATCTGAGTTATATAATTCACCTTTTTTTAAGGCATCTTTAACAGTAAATATTTTATTATAAGGGTTTGGGTAATCGTACTGTATGTTAATATCTTTTCTTATGCCCACAAGAAGTAGTCGTTCCCGTTTTTGTGGAACTTTATAAAATAAGGCTTTTAAAATCCTGGGTTCCAGAACATTATAGTTTAATTCATCCAGTACAGACATCATGCCTTTTAAAGTTCTGCCATTATCATGAGATAATAAACCTTTTACATTTTCGGCAATGAACATGATAGGTTTTATTTCACTTATCGCACGAGCAAATTCAAAAAATAATGTCCCTCTTGTATCGTTAAATCCTAATTTTTTCCCTGCATAGCTGAATGCCTGACAGGGGAAACCACCAGAAACAATATCAATTTTATTTTTATACTTATGAAAATCAATATTTTTGATATCACCTTCTATGATATTCCATTCAGGTCTATTTATCCTTAAAGTTTCGCAAGCCCAATGATCGTTATCATTTAACAATACACAATTTAAGCCAGCCTGTTCTAAGCCTATTGCCAAACCGCCTGCACCAGCAAATAACTCAATAGTTTGAAATTTTTTGACTGGAGAAATGATGTTGTTTTTTGCTTCTTTGAATAAAAAGCTGATTTCTTCAAAAATTTTTAACTGTTCAATATGATACATTCTGTATTTATTAATGGGATGCCTTAAAGCTTTTAGTTTGCCGTTGTTATCCCATCTTCTTAAGGTTTCTTTGGATATTCCCAGAATATCTGCAACTTCATTTAAGGAATAATATTCATTCATCAATAACCATCCTGGTCAACATTATGCATGGTTACAATATGTTTAAAACATTCTGCTATTGCAACTATAATTTAATGCTATACATGTGTTTACTTTGTTGTAAAGTAAAAAATTAATAAAATATAAATCTTTTATGTTTTAAGGAGATCAGGCGAGGATAGTGTATTAACGGTTGTCGAGTGCTGACATAGTCGGTGTATCGAGGTATAGGGGTCAGAGCCTCATTTTAAGCAGTTACAGGGGTCAGAGCCTCTTTCTATTTCCTCCTGAAATTTCCTGAAATAAATACTATTTTTATGAATAAAAAACTTGACCTGTCTGCTCTGTTAAATATATATAACTATATCAGGATATATTGATATAGTTATGAAAATTATTAATTCCTTTAAAGCTCTTTCAGACATTACAAGACTCAGGATATTCAATCTTCTTTTTAATCGTGAGCTTAATGTTAATGAAATTGTAGCTATACTCGAAATGGGGCAGTCGAGAATTTCCAGGCATTTAAAGATACTGTCCGATTCAGGCCTGGTTAAAATGCGCAGGGATGGTTTATGGGCTTTTTACAGTGCTCCAGGGGATATAAAGACAGAGCCCCTTGTACATATCTGTGCTGAATATATTAAAGAGGAAAATATTTGTCTCGCTGATCTGGAAAAGCTGGAAAAATTTATTCTTGAAAGAGGGGAAAAACGGGAAAAGTTTTTTAACAGCATAGCAGGAGAGATCTCTGAAATTAAAAAAAATATTTTAGGGGATATAGCCCTTAATGATATAATTGCAGAACTAATTAAGGGTGCGGAGAAGACCGCTGATCTTGGATGCGGGAATGGGGAGCTTTTAAAACTTCTGGTGTCAAAGGGAATTAATGTAATAGGTGTTGACAGATCCCCTGTGATGCTCCAGGAGGCGAAAAAAAAGCTTAAGGGATTTCCAAGGGATTTATACGATTTGCGCCTTGGTGAAATTGAGCATCTGCCTATGAGGGAAAGAGAAACAGACAGCGCTGTTTTAAGCATGGTGCTGCATTATGTTGACAGGCCTGCAATGGCTATTGAGGAGTGCGGAAGGGTAATTAAAAAAAGAGGTTTGCTCCTTGTGGCTGATATTGACACTCATAAAAATGAGTCATTAAGGAAGGATTACGGGCACAGGTGGCTTGGCTTTGATAAAAATTTAATCAGTTCCTGGATGGGAAGTTCGGGCTTTAAATTAAAAGAGGTGAAAAGACTGAAAGGCGCAAAGGGGCTTTACATAAATATTTTCAAAGGTATAAAGATTTAGGATGATTGCACTTTTGTGCAGAATCCGGCTAATATTTTAAAATTAAATTTATGTTCAGGTTTTTACTGAATATTTTTATAAAAATTAAAGGATGGATAGGGATGATGAATATCAATTTAAAAGATGAAGTTTTGGAACTTGACCCTGGTTTAAAGCATAAAGTGGCAGATATGAGCCTTGCTGAATGGGGTAGAAAAGAGATAAAGCTTGCAGAGGCTGAAATGCCTGGCCTCATGTCTGTGCGGGAAAAATACGGTAAGGAGAAGCCGCTTCAGGGACTCAAGGTAGCAGGGAGCCTTCACATGACCATACAAACTGCTGTGCTTATTGAAAGCCTCAAAGACTTGGGGGCAGATGTGCGCTGGGCATCATGCAATATTTTTTCAACGCAGGATCATGCTGCAGCAGCAATTGCAGCAGCAGGAACACCGGTTTTTGCATGGAAGGGGGAAACCCTTGAGGAGTACTGGTGGTGCACAGAAATGGCACTTACCTGGCCTGATGGATCAGGTCCTGATCTGCTTGTGGATGACGGCGGTGATGCTACGCTTTTTGTTCACCTTTGTCATAAGGCGGAAAATGATCCAAAGGTTCTTGAGCAAAAGGCTGAGCATAAGGAGATGCAGATTATTCTGGACAGGGTAAGGGCAAGTGTTAAGCGCGTACCAGGCAGATGGAATGAGGATGTGAAGCATATAAGGGGCGTTTCAGAGGAGACAACAACAGGCGTGCACAGGCTTTATCAGATGGAGAAAACCGGCGAACTTCTTTTCCCTGCAATTAACGTTAATGATTCAGTTACAAAATCGAAATTCGATAATCTTTACGGATGCCGTGAGTCTTTGGCAGATGGGATAAAGCGCGCAACAGATATTATGGTTGCAGGGAAGATTGTGGTTGTTGCAGGCTATGGAGATGTGGGCAAGGGTTGTGCCCAGTCAATGAAGTGGTTTGGCGCCAGGGTTCTTGTTACAGAGATTGATCCAATCTGCGCACTTCAGGCTGCAATGGAGGGCTATGAGGTTACAACAATGGAAGAGGCTGTGCCACAGGGGGATATTTTTGTAACTACAACCGGTAATGTTGATGTAATTACAGGAGCTCACATGGAGCAGATGAAGGATGGGGCGATTGTTTGCAACATAGGGCATTTTGACAGTGAAATAGCCATGCATTATCTGGAGAATAACCTCAAATGCGTAAAGGATACAATAAAGCCCCAGGTTGACAAGTGGACTGTTGAGTCGGGAAATTCTATTATTGTTCTTGCAGAGGGGCGTTTGGTAAACCTGGGATGCGCAACAGGCCATCCAAGCTTTGTAATGAGCAACAGCTTTACAAATCAGGTTTTAGCGCAGATTGATCTGGCAAAAAACAAAAGAGAGAAAAAGGTTTTTACTCTTCCAAAAATTCTTGATGAAGAGGTGGCAAGATTACACCTTGAAAAGCTTGGTGTAAAGCTTACAAAGTTAACAGATGAACAGGCAAAATATATAAATGTTCCGGTAGGCGGGCCTTATAAGCCTGATCACTATAGATATTAGAATTTTATTGTTTTGATCTGCTCCTTTATTGTGAAAAAACAAAATTTGGATTGATTATTGAATATTTAATCTTTATTGTGGCGCTTAAAAAAATAAAATTCGGAGGATTTTTTATGAGTAATGATAATCTGGCTAACCCTGGACCATTAGGTCTTCTTGGTTTTGGGATGACCACAATTCTTCTTAATATTCACAATGCAGGATTTTTCCCACTGGATACAATGATTATGGCCATGGGTATTTTTTATGGTGGGATGGCCCAGGTAACTGCCGGTATTATGGAATTTAAGAAGGGGAATACCTTTGGAACTGTTGCGTTTACATCATACGGGTTCTTCTGGATGACCCTTGTTTTTCTTCTTGTGTCTCCCTGGGGTCAAACAGCTCCATCCGGTATGGCAATGCCTGCATATTTTTTAATGTGGGGTCTTTTCACATTCTGTATGTTTATTGGAACTCTTACTGGAAACAGGGGAACACAGGTTATATTCGGTTCTCTTACTGTGCTTTTTGTTTTGCTGGCAATAAGAGATATTACAGGGAGTCAACTGATTGGAACAATAGCCGGATGGGAAGGAATTTTCTGTGGTTTCAGCGCATTTTATGTGGCAATTGCTGAAATTCTGAATGAGAAGTATGAAAGAACTGTTCTTCCTTTGGGCTGATTATTTTTTAAGAAATAATTTTAAAGCTTTGCGGGCTTCCATATAAATGGAAGCCCGTTTTTATGGGAGCTGAATCATTAAAGCTTCGCCTTTTGCTTTTATGTCTTCATCTGCCCCAAGGGTAATTTCAACAAAAACTTTACGGTTTTCAATTTTTTTAATGCGTGCCCTTAATTCCAGTTGAACCTCAGTAGGGACTGGTTTTAAATAATCGACTTTTAATGATGCTGTGACAAAACGTTTAAGCGGTTCTGTTTCCATATCAAGCCCCTGTTCTTTGTGCTTGCCCCAGGCAGCTGTTGCAGCAGCATGACAGTCTATAAGTGAAGCTATTAGTCCTCCGTAAACGCTTTTTGGAAATCCTCCTGAATATTTTGAATCTGCTGTAAAATGGCAAACCGCTTCATCACCTTTTGGGTAGCTTTTAATTTGATAACCTTCATGATTTTCATAGCCGCATCCAAAGCAGTGGGCATTTTCTTTAAGATAATAATCCTGTATTGCTTTCATAATAAATTCCTTTGTGTGCTTGCTGGTTTGAGCTTGTAGTATGGATAAATAATTTCTAAATCTATATTTTATTGTAAAGCAATAAAATATAGATCTCTATTTCCTGTCCCAGTCAATTATTTGTCTTGACAATATTTGCTTAGCAATATATTGACTAGGCAAATACTTTTGCAATTAATCAAATAAAAGTTCATATATGAAATATTTTAATTTTCTTTAAGCATGGAGGTATTGATAAATGGATAATAAGGGAAGCACAATATTTGGTACAAAAATAATCCTTATTGCAAAGGATGGATATAAAATATCTGCAACAAGGTATGATGCTGTAACTCCGG
>CAYTLM010000026.1:0-16380 GCA_964438485.1 uncultured Leptospirales bacterium
CCAGGATAGATGGTGATGCAGCAATAGGCCTGGTATCTGCCACTGCTGTGGCTATAGGGGTTTTTCTTGCAAGCAAGGGTCAGGGGTTTAATATTGATCTTTTTAGCTATCTTTTTGGAAATATTCTTGTGATCAACAACAGTGATCTTTATATATCTATAGTTTTATCAGTTTTTGTAACAGGTGCGGTTCTGTTTTTTTATCATGATATTTTTGCTGTAACCTTTGACGAGGATTTTGCAGGTATAGCAGGGATAAAAAGTAAAGCTATTAATAATCTGGTAGTATTACTCACAGCTGTTACAATAGCAGTAGGAATAAGAATTGTAGGTGCAATGCTTATTTCAAGCATGATAATATTTCCTGTTGTAACAGCTTTGCAGTTTGAAAAAGGTTTTAAACAGACTATAGTGATAGCTGCAACTGTTTCAGTAATATGTGTTATAACAGGTATTTTGCTTTCATTTATAATCAATGCACCTTCAGGTGCAACTATTGTTATAATGAACTCCATAATGTTTGCTTTTATATTCGTCACAACAAAAATAAAGGGGTAGTAGCACTTCGCCGTGCAGCACAAATTTTATGGGGGGCAATTGATGGAAATTAATTGCCCCCATATTTTTCAAATTTCTTCTTTTTTAATTTTATCATTGACTGAAATTAAAAACTTTACAACACATTTCATATACTGTGATTAGTTAAATAAGGTTTTTTTAAAAATCGCTCAGGAGGTGTATATAATGCATAGGAAGCTTTATTATTCGCAGATGTTTATACCTATTTATCTTTTTATTATATTTGCGATTTTTAATCTTTTTAATACAAATATTACAACGGATCAGCCTAAGGCTTTTCTGGTAGTAATGACAATTGCTTCTTTTGTTACTTTTTTGGGTTTTTTTTATTTCCTTATTACAATTTTGTTAACGCGCAGATATAAAGCACTTTTTATGGTTCCAATACAAGAGGGCACTGATGTTGATCTGCTCTTGAAGCGTTCTATAAAGCATATTCGCACTATGGTAGCTTTTGGTTTAGGCCTTTATTTTATGGCTCCATTTATATATTTGTTTGTACAAATTTTTCAGGGTCTTGGTCCCATTGTTGATTATGGAGTTACTGCTGAAAATACTGTAGCCTCTACTGGATTGGGAATTATCTTTTCAGCGATTATGTATTTAAAGTTAAAACAGAACATGATAAAGCTGGCAGATGTTCAGGGCTTTCCTGTTCCAAAGCTTTCTCTCAGATATAAAATTGTAGTGCCTATTTTATCTCTTATACTGTTTTTGCTGATAATTATTTTTGCATTTACACTTTCATCAATAAGAGAACTTTATATGCCTTCCCATACTGCTATTAAAATGGTGGAAATGGAGAAGCTTATATCTGATAAAAAATATGATTTTTCTCAATCTGAAAATGTGTCCTTTGGTGAGCATATAAAAGAATATTTTTTAAATAAAGATTCTATTGATGATGAATTTAGAATGGTGGTAAATAAAAAAGGGGAGATTCAGTATATTCATTATTTACAGAGAAATGAAAAATCCTTTTCCGTTGTTGAAAACAGCTCCTATGCAGGTATGAATTATGAAGATGTATTTGTTGAAAATCCTTTAAGGAGTCGGTGGATAAAACAAACGGTTTTTGATGCTATAAATGATAAAAATCATAGAGCTTCATTTATGCATGACAAGTTTATCTATTATGGATATTCAATAAAGTTACCAGATACAGATTTATATCTTATCTCCTGTGAAATAAGCAGCAAGGTTTGGGAGGGAACAAATTTTATTACATATGTAATAACAGCTATAGGTTGGATTTTCCTTATTATTATTTCTTTTTATTCTCTTCGTATAACTACTGGCCGGTTTAAGTCCATAGCTATGGTTTCTTATTTTATGTCAGATATATCCAGGGGCATTGTTTACAATGACATTGATAGCCTTTATGAAAAAGGTGATGAAATTGGTGATATGATAAACTCATTGAACCTGGTTGTAATAGGTCTGCGAAGAATGGCCGAGAGTCTTTCATCTGATGGAGATGAGTTAATGAGATCTGCAAATACAGTTGATAAGGCAAGCCAGGATATTTCCAAAGAAATGAGTGAAACAGCAGGAGCAATAGAAGAGGTGTCTGCTTCTGTTGAAGAGATTATTTCTTCTATTGAAAATATTTCAAAAAATTTTGCTGCGCAAAATAATAAAACACAAAATATTTTTGATTCCCTGGACAGCTTTTCCAGAGCAATGAAGAAAATTGAGGACAAAACAAAAAACGCTGACATGACTGCAAGGGAAACCTATTCCAAGGTTATGGAGGTTGACAAGGATATAGAAGAAACTGTATCTACAATTCAGTCTATTGGTGAAAGCTCAAAGCAGATTGCAGATACACTTTCAATGATTAAGGATATTTCAGATCAGATAAATCTTTTGGCACTTAATGCATCAATTGAGGCAGCAAGGGCAGGTGACGCTGGAAGAGGTTTTGCAGTAGTTGCAGATGAAGTTGGAAAGCTTGCTGATAAAACCAATTCTGAAACAGGCGAAATAGAAAGAAGAATTGTTGAAAGTGCAGCATTTGTAGAAAGGGCTGTAAAAACAATAGATAGAATTGAAGTTTCCATGAAAGATATGACCAATGCTGTAAAAGAAAGTTCAATTATTATGCAGGAGATATCGGATTTTTCATTGGATTTTTCAAATCAGGCAGTTGAGCTTTTTAAAGATATGAAGCAGTTAAATGATATTTCAAATGAAAATACTCAGGCCACCAGAGAACAGCTTCTTGCAACACAGGAAGTGGCAGTTTCCATGAATCATATGAATGATACAGTTGAAAGAGTTACAGGGGTTGCTGTGCATTTTGAAATGGTTGCTATGAATCTGGTGGATTCAGCAAAGAAAATTGAAAAATTATCAAAAATTATTAAAACAAAAAAACCTGAATAAATGCAGGTTGTCTTAACTATTCAAATATTCAAAAATAAGTGGTAAAATTGCCCTTTGCGTGCCTGGGAGCGGTAAAGATCAATCAGCTACAGTTTTGAACAGTTACTAATTTAGAATATAAAGTGAGTAACAGCAATGATAATGCTTGGTACATTTGTAAATTTTCTTGCAATACTGATTGGAGGATCTTTAGGTTCTTTTTTAAGAGGGGGAATTAGGGATAACTATAAGGATATTGTTATGCAGGCAATTCCCCTTGCTGTAATATTTGTAGGAATATCCGGGGCTCTTAAAGGACTTCTTGCTCCAGAGGCTGAACCTCTTCTTTTTATAATAAGCCTTGTAATTGGAGGGTTAATTGGTGAGGCCATGGGAATTGAAAGGAGACTGGAAAATTTTGGAGAGTTTATCCAAAAGCGTTTTATCAAGGGTGAAAGTGCTTTTGCAGAAGGTTTTGTCTCAGCATCTCTCATTTTCTGTGTGGGTTCAATGGCAATATTAGGCTCCTTGGATAGTGGTATAAGAAACAACCACGATATTCTTTATGCCAAGTCCGTGCTGGATGGAACCTTTTCTTTAATGTATGCTGCCACACTTGGCATAGGGGTTGCTTTTTCTGCAGTACCTGTGTTTGTTTATCAGGGATCAATCACTATTATGGCTAAATATATTGCGCCTTATCTTTCAGTTGATATGATAAGAGAAATTTCAATTGTGGGAGGTATACTCATATTTTGTATAGGCATAAGCATGCTTGATATAATAAAGATTAAAATAGGGAATCTTCTTCCTGCAATGATTATTCCAGTAATATACTACCTGCTTAAAGATCCGGTTATGTCTTTTTTTATGTAATAGCTCTTTATTTTTTGACTTTCCTTCTTTTTATTTGTATAATATTCTTAATACTGCAATTAAACAAAATGAAGAATAAATATGTGCAAATAAATTCCGTAAAAGAATTTATGGGTATAACCTTTTTTATTAAGAATATAAAAAAAATTACTAAAAAATTAATAAGAGAATGTGAATTAAAAGTTGACAATAAAACAAATTTAGAGTTTTTAAATTGAGTTTATTGTATTAAAATAGTTATATTAAAAACAGAATAATTTCTGGAGAAGATCTATATGAAAAAATCATTGGAAAATATATTTCTCAATAAACTTCATAATGACACATTTCTGATTCAGAAAAAAGCCCAGGCATTGCTGTATTTCTGCCTTATTATAGCATCACTTATGGCTTTGCTCCTTCTTGTATTTTTTATTTTTAGCAGGGCTGTTTTTATTCAGGCAGGTGTTGTAATTGTTGCTGTTTTTTTTATAAGTATTATAACACTTTTTATACTAAAAATAGGACACTATAACACTGCTGCTAATTTTCTTACAGGTCTTCTTGCGCTTGCTGTTACAGCTGGTCTTATGGTTAAAATTAATCGGGATGTATACGCAGGCTATACAACCTTTATTTATTTTATGATGGCTATACAGGTTCAGGCAATGCTTTTTTGCAGGCGCTTTTTTGTGTTTGCGATTTCAGCTATGTTTCTTATTGCAGATATTTCTTTTTTTATGCTTGCTAAGGATCTGCTCGATCCTATCAGCCTTAAGGCAGCTACAGTAGGGGTTATTGACAGCAGCTTTGGAATTATATTTGTTTTTGTTATAGGACTATCCTGGATGAATATCGTTAATCAGGCAATAGAGCGATCCGAGGCAGAAGCTGATAAAAGCGAAGAGAGTTTAAAGCAGATAGAAAATCTTTTAATATCCTTAAATGAAGCATCATCCAATCTTTCATCATCGTCTGAAGATCTTTCAACTACAGCACTAACCTTTTCTGAAAACACTCAAAATCAGGCAGCTTCTGCAGAAGAGATTATGGCTAATATTGAAGAGGTATCTGCAGGAGTAGATAATATTGCTGCAGGATCCAGGGAGCAGTATGATCGGATGAAGGGGCTTCTGGAAAAGATAAGGGTTCTTTCAGATACAATAGTAGAAATGGGAACAACAATCGGCATGACCCTTAAAACTACAAAGGATATTGCAGGCTATGCACAGGAGGGGGAAACATCTCTCCAGTCCATGAATGAAAGTATGCAAAAAATAAATGCAAGCTCCGATGAAATGATTAATATTGTAGGAATTATAAACGATATTTCAGATAAAATAAATCTTCTCTCTCTTAATGCAGCTATTGAAGCAGCCAGGGCTGGTGATGCTGGAAGAGGCTTTGCTGTAGTTGCTGATGAAATTTCAAAACTTGCAGATCAGACCTCTGTCAGCATTAAAGAAATTGAATCTCATATAGGCCTTAATAATGGTGAAATAATCAGGGGAAGTTCAACAGTAAAGGATACAGTATTTACAATCAGTAAAATTATTTCCGGTGTTAATTCTATAAATATTATGATAGATGAAGTTTCAGGGCAGATGGAGCGGCAGCAAAATCTCAACTTGCAGGTAAATGCTGAAGCTGAAGGAGCCATTATCAGATCTGATGAAATGAAAATGGCAACAGAGGAGCAGAAAATCGCAGTTACAGAAATTTCCCGTTCCATATCCAGTGTTAATGAACTTACACAGTCCAATTCAGAGGGTGCGGAAAAACTTTTCCTTCATGCAAAACATGTGCGTGAACTTGCAGAAGATCTTGAAAAACAGATGCAGACCTCTGCTGGTTAATTAGTGCTGTATTTGTGATGTTTTTACTGAAAAATAATTTCAATATATGTAAGTTAAAATGTATACGTTGTATTAAGATACTTCATTAATTTTATCTTTTACAAAAAGTAATATTTTTTCAGTGTATAAAACCGCTTGTTCAGCTTCATCTTTTGAAGGCTGTAAATCTCCCTCTGGATATCTGAATTGTGTAGAATAAGGATTAATGAAAACTATTTCTTTTTTTAAATTCTCAAATTCTGGATAAAATATTCTGCATTTTGATATAAGGAACAGGAGATTATGGGTCTTATCTATTTCCTGTTCTTTATAGGTTAAAAAAGCTTTTAAAGCTTTTTCCGCACATTGCTGTGTATGATATACGCAAATATCCAATAAATTTTTATCTGAATTTAAAAGAAGTTTTGCGGATTCCAAATCATTTTCTGCTTTATATAACCATTCTTCATGCAGCTTCATATAAAACTATTCCTTTGTTGATAATTTTATGGCTTAATGAAGAGGGATGTTCTTTTTTTTCATTTAATTCCTGTTCTGTATAAATTATAAGTTCTAGAGGTATTGCTATATCCCATAATGCAGAATAACCCAGTCTGGTTCTTTCCGGCATTGAAAGATTGCTTTTTTCAACTACTATAAATAAATCAATATCGCTGTCTTTTCCCGGTGTTCCCCAGGCATGAGAGCCAAAAAGGTAAATATACTTTGGATTATATAACTCAATAAGCCGGTTTTTTATCTGTTCCAATATTTTTTTTGTCTCAGCATTCATTCTTATCACCTCCTGTTTATAATTTATAAAAATTTTTTCTTAAAAAGCAGTGAATCGAGGATTTAACCTGTAATTTTTAGTTAAAACAAAAAAGCCGTTTTAATTCAAACGGCTTTTTTGTATATATTTTTTTAGCCCACAAGTATCATAAGGAATACCATTACAAAAAGAGCAACAGTCTCAATAATACCTAAAACCATGAGATAGTTTGTAAATCCCTTTCCTGTTTCAACAAAGGCATCTGCCCCAGCTGCAGCTGCTTTACCCTGCTCCCATGCAGAAAACCCAATAGCAAGTCCGCCAAAAATACCAGCGCCAAGTTTAATCATTTCAGGTGCTGCACTTTCAGCCAATCTGGTCATAAGTATGTAACCATAGATGGTTTGCGTAAGAGGCGCACCAACAAATGCAAGAAGAAGAAAGGGGGCGGGTTTATTTTGAATAAAACATTTTTTCCATGCGCCTATAGCTGCCATTCCAGCTGCACCTGTTCCAAGAGCTGAACCGGTTGCAGAAAGAGATATTGCTGCGCCTACTGCTATTAATCCTATTTCCATTTACTACTCCTTATTCTATATTCTAATTTTTTTTAGCCGGATTTGTTATGCCTTTAAAAGGCGCATATCTGAATCCCGTCCATTCCATGCCAAGATGGCCGGAAAACTCCAGAACATTAAGTCTTACACCATGTACAACGATTGCAAGAGCAGCCATTAGTATGTTCATTGTATGGCCCATAAAAAGTATCAATGCAGAAATTAACCCTGATGTTACAGAGCTGAAATCGCCGCCCATTGCATTAAAACTTTCTGCAACTGCAACTGTAGCAAGCCCTACTGCAAAAAGTCTTATATATGAAACTATATCTGCAAAAAAACTTATGCTGTTAAGTATTTTAAGTATTATAAGGCTTAATCCCTCTTTAACACCCTTAATAAAATTTCCTTGTTGTTCGGAGAATATTACTATGGATAAAAAACCGCCAAGTATCATTGGCACTGCTGCAGGGTTAAGAGGCTCCTTTAATACAAGAAACTGAATCATGAAAAACATTCCCCATAAAAGCGCTAAGCTTCCAGCCTCTGCCACAAAGGGGAGGGAGGGAAACATGGCAATCATTCTTTTGCCATGGGCAATTGTAAGCTGTACTGCCCCAAGCAAAAAACAGATATTCATTATTAGATCCCTTGATGCAGAATCAGCTCCAGAGAGCTGAGGTAAAACAAGGCCCTGCAAAAAGGGGATTTGAACGAGTGTTGCAGATGCAAACCATACTCCGCTTAATGCACCCCAGATTATTGTTGCTGTACTGAGTACCGCAAGGAGCCAAAAAGCTTCTGCAGGCGCTTTAGGCATCTTGATTCTTACAAACAGTGTAATTCCAAGGAATAAAAAACCGTAGCCTGCATCACCAACAAGCATTGCAAAATAAATGCTAAAAAATAATAGAAACCAGAAACTTATATCAAATTCCTTATAGCCTGGAATTATGTCAAGAAAGCGGAATGCTGGTTCAATAATCCGTATCCAGGCCGGGTTTTCTACGAGTGAAGGAACCTCATCCTCAGGTAAGGGGTCTTTGATAAGTATGGCCCATTCATTAGCCTCTGCGGCTTTTTTAAATTCCTCTGCTTTTTTAGCCGGAATAAAACCTGTAAGACAGCTTAGGCTTTCATCTATAAGCAAACCTGCTCTTACAGTTTCAAACTCCAGCTCTTCCTTTATAATTGCTAAAGCTGTTTTTAAATTTTCAGATTCAGTTGCATGCTCTTTAAGATAGATATTAATGTTTTCAAGTTTTGTTTTAAGCTCTGTGATTTTTGTTTCTGTTTCTTTTGCAGAAAACTGGGGCAGCTGAACTTCACCGTTTTGCGGTAAATATTTTTCCTCTGTATTAAGGAAGGCTATTTTTATGCTTTTTCTGCTTTTTGAAAGAAGAAAAAAATCAGCTTCTTTAGGCAGTTTTTTAAACTCCTTTTTTGATAGCTCGTAAAGCTTTAAAGAATTTCCTTTCTCTTTAAGGTATTCAAGATCTGCAGGATCAAAGCTGCTCCAGTCTTTATAAAAATTACTGTCTTTTGCAAGTTTATTAAGATTTTCATTAAGTGCAGTTTTTTCATCTGTAAGCTCAAGAAGCTCATTTGCTAACTGTAAAGTGTTTGTAAGATTGAATGTGGAAGCTTTTGCTTTTTTATCAGCTGCAGGTAAAAGATAAACAGCTTTTTCAAGAGCTGATTTTTTTTCCTCAAGAGCTGTAATATCCTGATTTAATACTGCTTTTTTATCTACATGAACAAGTGCTGTAAGGCCTAGTTTTTCCAGATCCAGGGTTTTATTTTTTTCAAGACCTATGATATAGACCTTTTTCATTTTTGCAATCATTCTAACTCACCTTAACCAGATTTTTTTTCGCTATCTTTCCTCGCACAACTGCAGCAGTCTGCTGATCCCCAAGGTAGATATTGATTATTCTGATGTTCTCTTTTGCTTCCGGAATTTTTACCTTTTCAAAGAGATTAACCCTTTGTGTAGTAATTCGCAATTCCTCACTCAAAAGCCGTACCTGCTCTTCAAATATACTTATTTCTTTTTTAAGCGCTGCAAGCTCCTTGATCTTTTCTATACCCTTGTCTACCCATAGAGGCTTATTAAAAAGATCGTATTTAATCTTTTTAAAAACAAGATGTTTAAACACAGGGATATCCACACCAGCTATATTGCCTGTATCAGTAACAAGGGATTCGATTTCTACAAGTTCTTCAAGCCCTGCATCTTCGCCAAATACCTCTATCCAGTTTTGGACTGTGTTAAATGCAGCTTTATATTCCCTGTTTTTCTCTGCAAGTTCTGCTTCCACTCTACGGATTACCATCTGTAGCTGCTGCTTTTTAAGTTGAAGGGTAGGCAGATAGCGTGTAAAGCGTTTAAGCGAGTCCTTCTGTTTTTTCAGTTCATTTTTTGTAAGCTTGATTTTAGCCATCAGTTTTTTCCTTAATTAGACCAGAACCTGGAAATAAGATCAGACCTGAGTCCTGTTTCTTCAGGTGTAAAGCATTCTCTTAATATTTCCCAGCCAGCGTCAAGAGCCTGCTCAAGGGGAATGTTTACTGAAAGATCCATCATCTGCTTTTCGAATATTTCACCGTACTTAAGAAGTTTATTATCCCAATCTGTCATTCTAAAGCCCATGGATTTCTTTTCAAGGCTTTCTTTGTAGTTGGCATAAAGCTTAATCATACCGTCCATAAGCGCACGGTGGTCATCGCGTGTTTTACCATTTACCAGCTGCTTAAGTCTGGAGAGGCTTCCAAAAGGCTCGATTCTTCCGTTTTTAAGGTAGTACTGCCCTTCTGTGATGTAGCCGGTGTTGTCCGGAACCGGATGAGTAACGTCATCACCAGGCATTGTTGTTGCTGCCAGTAAGGTGATGGAGCCGGCACCTTCAAAGTCAACTGCCTTTTCATATCTGGAAGCAAGCTGGCTGTAAAGGTCGCCCGGATAGCCCCTGTTTGAAGGAACCTGTTCCATTGTAATGGCTATTTCTTTCAGGGAGTCGGCAAAGTTGGTCATATCTGTAAGAAGCACAAGAACCTTTTTGCCTGTAAGAGCAAAGCGTTCTGCTACTGCAAGCGAAATGTCCGGTACCATAAGACATTCTACTATGGGGTCACTCGCTGTATGAACAAAGAATATTGTTCTGTTTAGTGCGCCGCCTTCTTCCAAAGTTTCCTTAAAGAAAAGGTAGTCGTCATATTTAAGGCCCATACCTCCGAGTATGATCATGTCAACTTCTGCCTGCATGGCTATTCTTGCAAGGAGCTGATTATAGGGTTCTCCGGAAACTGAGAAAATAGGTAGCTTTTGACTTTCAACAAGTGTGTTGAACAGGTCGATCATGGGGATACCTGTTCTAATCATGTTTCTTGGTATGATCCTTTTAGCCGGATTTACAGAAGGTCCGCCTATTTCTATCAGGTTTTCAGACAGCTCCGGACCGTTGTCGCGGGGTTTTCCGCTTCCTGTGAAAATTCTCCCTAAAAGGTTATCCGAGAATGAGACCTGCATTGAATGGCCTAAAAACCGCAGTTCGTCTCCGGTTGAAACACCCCTGCTTCCGGCGAAAACCTGAAGTGAAACCTTGTTGCCATCGAGACGGATAACCTCTGCAAGGCTGTCTCCGTGACCGGAGCTTACCAGGGCAAGGTCACCGTATTTTATACCATCTGCAGTAACTGAAATAACGCTTCCTGCGATTGAATCAATTTTACTGTATACTTTCCGCATTTTTTTTGCCTCTGTTAACTTATTTGCTCAACAAGGCTTTTGCCTTGCTTTCTATGCCTGATTTTTTGCTTTCAAGCATGGAGATAATTTCCTGTTCCAGGGTTTTAAATCTGTCGGAATCTTCTTCCGATCCATTATAGTCTATAAATTTCTGTCTAAGCTGATAGAAATATTGTCGTGCTTCGTCTTTGGTCTCAAGGTCGAGTTTAGCTCCAAGTATGTCAAAGAGCAGGTCAAACACATGCCTTTGTCTTTCTGTGCTTACAGAAGCATCAACCGGATCAAAGGAGTTTTGTTGAAGATATACGGAATCAAGGAAGTCGCTTTTAAGGTAGAGGATGTAGTCTTCAGTGCTTGTTCCTTCTTCACCAATTACTTTCATCATCTGCCCAATCTCGTCTCCCTGGAAGAGTATTTCTTTTGCATAATCTGTTATATCTTTGTCAAGGGGACCTTCGTATTTGCTCCAGCTATCAAGCGGGTGGATTGAAGGATATTTTCGTGCATCACTTCTTTCTCTGGAAAGACCATGGAAGGCGCCTACAACCTTAAGTGTTGCCTGTGTAACCGGTTCTTCAAAGTTACCGCCAGCAGGGCTTACAGTACCGCCGATTGTAACAGATCCTTTTTCTCCTGTTCGTAGTTTTACCACTCCGGCTCTTTCATAAAAACCTGCAATAACTGATTCCAGGTAAGCAGGGAAGGCTTCTTCACCCGGAATTTCCTCAAGACGACCTGACATTTCCCGCATGGCCTGTGCCCATCTTGAAGTTGAATCTGCAAGGAGCAGAACATCAAGCCCCATCATTCTGTAGTATTCAGCAATAGTTACAGCAGTATAAACAGATGCTTCCCGTGCAGCTACAGGCATGGAGGATGTGTTACAAATAATGACAGTTCTTTCCATAAGTGTTCTGCCTGTACGCGGGTCTACAAGCTCGGGAAATTCCTTAAGTGTTTCTACTACTTCTCCGGCCCTTTCTCCGCAGGCTGCAAAAATTACTATGTCGATTTCTGCATTACGGCTTGTAACCTGTTGAAGAACGGTTTTTCCTGCACCAAAGGGACCCGGAATACAGTAGGTTCCCCCTTTTGCAACAGGGAGAAAGGTGTCTATAATTCTTACCTTTGTAATCATAGGTTCAGTGGGTTTAAGCCTTTCTGCATAATTTGTTATGGCTCTTTTGACTGGCCAGTCAAATTTCATGGAAAGTTTATAAGTGTTCCCTTTGCTGTCAGCAATCTCTGCAACTGTTTCATCAATTGTATAGCTGCCGGCAGGAGCCAGGCTCTTGACAGTGTATCTCTCCCTCATATAAAAAGGAACCATGATTCTGTGTTCAAAAATTCCTTCAGGCACGATTCCAAGCATATCGCCCCCTGTAACAGAGGAGTTGACTTCAGCTTTAGGTGTAAAATCCCATTTAATGTTTTTATCAAGCGGCTCTAAATATACGCCTCTTTCCAGAAAAAAGCCGCACTGTTCTGCGAGCTTTGGCAAGGGATTTTGAAGGCCATCGTAAATCTGTCCAAGCAGCCCAGGCCCAAGTTCAACAGAAAGAAGGTCATTGGTTAATTCAACCCTATCCCCAATTCCAATACCCCGGGTCATTTCAAATACCTGAAGTTCAGCCTTTGAACCGTTAATTCTTATAACTTCACTTTTAAGTTTTTTATCTCCAAGAATTACATAACCTACTTCATTCATGGAGACATTCCCTTCAACTTCTATAGTAATCATGTTTCCATTAACGCCGATTACCTTACCTGTTGTTGTTATCATTTATTATACCCCAGTAATCAAACTAATATTTTTCAGATTCAGACAGCACTGCTGCCTGTTACAGTTTCATATATTTGGCTGTAATTTTCATTTCCTTTTTCTTTGGTAAACAAAGCTTTTCTTTTAAGCAGTTTAAGTTTAAGCAGGTAGGCTGTAAGTTTTTCCACACTGAAATATTCAAGGGCTTCCAGTTCGCTAATTTTATTCCATCGTATTTTATCTAAAAGAATTTCAGCCTCAAGAGGGTTTTCCTGATTAAAGATCTCTCTTGCTTGTTCAGCAAGGCCGGCGTAGATGCCTCCTTCCTTTAAAGATTCATCTGCGTCAAAACCTAGCCTGGATGCTCTTAATTTTACCAGTTCGTTTTTTAATGCAATATCCCATGCTTCAAATTCTGATGACAGTTGACAGCCTGATGCAGTAGAAAATTTAATAAAATCCTTTTCTGTCAACTCCTGTCTGCATAGTTCAATAAATTCATCTATGTTGATTGGCAGTTCTGAATCGAATTTTAGCACGGGCAATGCAGCAATTAAATAATAGTACTGCATAAATTACTTATCCTCTCCGCTTATAAGTACAGCAAGCTTTGGATTAAGGTATTCAGACAGGGCTTCTGCAATACCTTCATCGGAAAAATTGAAGTATGCACTTCCATCTTTGCTGGAAATAAAAAAGCCTTTTTCCATGTTTCTTGCTGCCTTAATTTCAAGGCCGTTTTTAATCTCTTCAGACAACCTGGATGTCAAAACTTTTTGAAGGGCATCTGAATCTTTTTCCGGTATTTCTACAGTAAAGTTTCCTGCCTCAGTTTTATTCAATTTATTAATAGTATTTACTATAATTTCTTCCATCACATTAGCTGATAAAGCTTTGTCTGTTTCTGCTTTAAGAAGTCTGTTAAAAATGTCGGAAAGATTTTTTCTTACAGTAAGCACCACATCTCTTCCGGCCTGCTTTACAGATGCGTTAGCACTGTTTTCAAAGCGCAAAGCATCTGCCTGAGCTGCTGCAATCAGTTGATCAGCTTTTTTTTCTGCATCTTTAATAATACTTTCAGCTTTTTGTTCCGCATCCTGGATAATTTTTTCAGCACTGTCTTCTGCTGTTTTGATTCCTTCATTTTTGATTTTCGAGATAAGTTGTTCTAGTTGAATTTCCATTCGTTTACCCATTTTAAAGATATTCTTGTTATGCTATATTTATGAAAAATAATTCTAGGGTTAAAGAATAATTTAACATACAAATATAAGCAAGAAAAAATTTAATTCATATGTGGATAATTGGAGAAATTTGTTCACTACCGGGTTTTTTTGCTTTTAATGCAGATGTTTAGGCTTTATCCTGCACATAGCTCTGTGTCCTGCAAAGGATGCAGTTGGTAATTTAAGAGTTATTTTCTCATTAATAATACCTACAAGCCCCGCATGTTTTCAGGCTTGAGAAGTTTTGTGTTTCCTGAATCAAGAATTTCATTTATTACAGAGAGCATTTTATTTTTATCTTTTTGTAATGTTCCGTTTATTGGCAGATAATTGGAAGCATGAACTCCAACAAATTTAAGATTATCAATAGTGATGTTTTCAAAAATAATCTTCATCTCTTTAAGGGTTTCTAAGGGGGAGAGTATTTCTATTTCACCCTTTTTAACTCTGTTGTAAAAAACAGTACCAGGAACAGGAGTTACTGTAAGTGCTGCCAGGTATTTAGGCTGCATTCTGTTTGTAATTTCTGCAGTTGCAATGGCGTGCTCTTCTGATCTTTTTCCTTTGCCTGCAAGACCCAGCAGAACCATGGATGAAAGGTTAAATCCTGCTTCATTAAGGTTAAGCCCTGCCTGCAGCATTTCAGCAGCACCTACACCTTTATTCACTTCATGGAGAAGAGCGTCATCACCTGTTTCCACACCAAGGTATGCCTTTTTAAGGCCTGCATTTGTAAGAGCTTTAAGTTCATCCATGCTTTTTCTAAGAACACTTGTTGGTCCCACATAGGTTCCAACATGGCGCAAAGATGGAAATGTATTTTTAAGATCAGTGAGGATTTCAAGGAGCATGGGAGTTTCTATGTCAATGGCATCTCCATCACAGAGGAAAACTTTTTCTACATTGGGCATGGCTTTTTTTGCCATTGCAATATCCTCTTTAATATCAGAAAGGGATCGTACCCTGTATTTTTTATCCTTGTACATGCCGCAGAAAGTACACTTGTTATGGGAGCATCCCACAGTGCACTGAAGTAAATAGCTGTCTGCTTCGCTGAATGGCCTGAAAATATTTCCTTCGTATCTCATAACTAACCTGTTTTTGAATAAGTATTTTAGTTTTGTATAATAAAAGAGATTAGAGATAAAGGTGTCAAGGAGGATAAATATATCTTTTCTTTGCTTTATTTTTTAATTGAATTAACTCTGTTGATTATAGAGATTGTATTGTATGAAATACTTTTTTGAAATATTAATTTTAGCCCTTCTTGTTGCAGCCCTTTCATGTGCCAGTGATCACAGGGAGGAGCCGGGTGGATATGTAATACCTGAATTAAAAACTTTGTTAAGAGTTTAGCACACTTTTTGATTGTATTTACAATTTTTATTTTATTCAAAGAGAGTTAGAATATGTCTTTAAAAATTTCTATAGATCGTTCTATCGTCATTAACTCATAATTTCTAAAGTAAAGAGCAATTACCCAGAGATAATTACCATATTGAGCTTTATGAGTAATTATCTTTGAAAAATATATGAATAAAAGTGATTCGGTTAACGGGTTTTTGAACTGAATCAGTTATCTCTGAAGAAAAAATAAATTTTCTCTAGTGTGCATTAATAAAAAACTTGACTTAAATTATTAATATTTTTATTAAAATAATAAAATTAATACTGTCTTATATGCAGGCAATTTCTGGTTAGCCCTTTTTTACAGTTTAACAGATTATTATTAAAAAAAAGAATTCGCTAATTATGAACTGATCCTTAAGTGCCAGGGAATTTTTATATTATTAAGCTCATTAAATTTACAAATAGTTTTTTATTATAAATTTTCCTGAAAAAATTTAATAATTACTATGGAGATGTTGATGAACAAAATTAAAATTTTTTTAATTGTTTTTTTAGTTTATGGAATAATCGGATGTTTTGATGAAAAAGATGATAAAAATTCATCATATGCAAAAATAGTTATTCAGGTTGATGGACAGAGCATCAATGCTTATGAACATGAAGATACCAGAGGAATAAAACTTTACCCGGACTTTGAATACTGGCATGTGAATTTTAAATATCAGGGGAACCAGTTGGAAAATTCCATAATTTTTCAACTGAAAAAAAATCTTATTGAAGGGGAAGAACTTAGACTTAATGATAATGCAGTTCAAATCACATTCCAGGCTGACGATGGAACTTATAAATCTAGCCAATACAAAGATGATTTTATTTTAACTGTTGAGAAATGGAATGATTCCGGTGTAGAGCTTTCATTTAGCGGAAAGGTCTGGGACGGCGGAATTAAAAATAAAACTCTCAATGGTACAATCACTACTGTTATTGATGAAAATAATAATCCTGCATATTTTTCATCTTTTGATAATTTTGATGATTATAATCAAGACGGAAAAATTTTGATTGACATGACATCAATCAATAAAGTTACCTTTGTAGGTAAATGTAATTCGTCATATGGATCGCCTGCATCAAAAGAATACACTCTAAATGTTCCCAAGGGAAACTATAATTACAAATTTAATGTTTTTAATCTTGCCCAAGGAAGTTCTGCAAAACTTATCAATACAGGAACTTCGAATACCATAGAAACAATTCATAATAAGAATTATATTGATGCTTAGATTCAAGTAATAAGTGCAACACCTTTATTTAAAAACCGTTCCGTTGG
>CAYTLM010000027.1:0-16259 GCA_964438485.1 uncultured Leptospirales bacterium
TGGTGATTCCAGCCTTGACTTTGAGGTAGTCTATTATGTTAAAAGCAATAGTTATGTAGTGTACATGGATATACAGCAGGAAATTAATCTTAAACTTATGCAGGGGCTTAAAAAGCTGAAAGTGAATTTTGCCCATCCAATAAGGACAGTTGTTATTGATAAATAAAATTTATGACCCCACCCCGGCTTCGCCGTGCCCTCCCCACAATGGAGAGGGCTTTGTAAATTTTTGTTTATGTTTATAGTTTTTTTATATCGAATATAGAAAGATCACTAAAAAGTAAAATAAGTTAATCAACCCCTATTGGGGTGGCGGATAAAGGTTCTTTTGGGAAAAAATTCTTTCCGCCGGGGCTTAGCCGATTTTATTGATCATTAAAAGAAGTGGGAAGAAGTTAGGGGTTAGGGAGATGGGGTCTGTATTTCACCTGATGCATTTTTTTACCGCTTCAGCAACCTTATCTGCCAGGCCAGGAGCAAAGGGTTGGGGTATAATGTTTTCTTCGGAAAGATCTTCTTCATCAATTATTTCAGCAATTGCTCTGGCTGCTGCGATTTTCATTTCTTCTGTGATCTGCGAAGCCCTGCCTTCAAGGGCTCCTTTAAAAATTCCGGGGAAGGCAAGCACATTGTTCACCTGATTTGGGAAGTCCGATCTGCCTGTGGCTATTATTCTTGCCCCGCCTTCTTTTGCCAAAGCAGGCATTATTTCAGGAACAGGGTTAGCCATTGCCAAAACAACAGCATCCCTGTTCATTGACTTTATCATATCAACTGACACAATCCCAGGTGCTGATGTTCCTATAAAAATATCTATTCCCTTAAAGGCCTGTTCAAGTGAGCAGTTTATATTTTCCATATTGCTTATTTCAGCCATTTCTCTTTGAGCAGGGTTAAGCCAGGGCGCTCCTTTGTAAATAGTACCCTCTTTGTCACAGAGTATTATGTTTGTGAATCCTGCCTGCATAATCAGCCTTGAAACAGCAATCCCAGCAGCACCAGCACCATTGACAAGTATGTGGCATTGATTGGGTTTTTTGCCGGTTATCTTAACTGAGTTGAGCAATGCAGCAAGTACTACAATTGCAGTGCCATGCTGATCATCATGAAACACAGGGATGTTGAGTTTTTCTTTAAGGCGTTTTTCAATTTCAAAACATCTGGGTGCTGCAATATCTTCAAGGTTTATTCCTCCAAATCCCGGTGCTATGAGCTCTATTGTTCGCACAATTTCATCAGTGTCTTTTGTATCAAGGCAGATGGGGAATGCGTTTATGCCTGCAAATTCCTTGAACAGTACAGCCTTGCCTTCCATTACAGGTAGGGCAGCTTCCGGGCCTATGTCTCCAAGCCCAAGTACTGCTGTGCCGTCTGTTACTATTGCAACAGTATTTCCCTTTATTGTATATTTATAAACATCATCATAATTTTCATGAATTTTTTTGCATGGTTCAGCAACACCAGGGGTGTATGCAATGGCAAGATCCTCCCTTGTGTTTACCTTTGACTTTGAAACAGTTTCAATCTTTCCCTGCCATTTTTCATGCATTTCAAGGGATTTGTTTTGAATATCCATTCTCTTGTGCTCCCAGGGTTTATTCTGCTTGCTGATTATCAGATTCTGCTATTTCTTTTTCCAGTATGTTTTTAATTGTTTTTATATCAACAGGCTTTGTTAAATATCCAGAGAAGCCTTCCCTAAGACACTTGTCCTTTATTTCATTTATGCTGTAAGCACTCATTGCATAAATTGGGATGTGGGAATAGCTTTCACCTGCTTCTCCTGCACGGATTTTTTTCATTGCTTCTGAACCATCCAGTACGGGCATTTCCAAATCCATAAGAACAATATTGAATTTCCCTGTTTTAAGCTGCTCAATAGCTTTAAGCCCGTTTTCTGCTATGGAGTAATCAATTTTAAGCTTTTTCATGTATGCCTTAACAAGCTTCTGGTTCATGATATTGTCTTCTGCAATAAGTACAACAGGGGAGTTTCCTCTGGATAGAACTGTAAAGCTTTTTTCGTATGATGGATCCAT
The DNA here is from genome assembly GCA_964438485.1 of uncultured Leptospirales bacterium. GTDB lineage: Bacteria > Spirochaetota > UBA4802 > UBA4802 > UBA5550 > JBBAGC01. The sequence continues at coordinate 2,040 of CAYTLM010000027.1, forward strand.
GCCTTCTTCCAAGGGAAGGATGAAGCTAAAATTACTCCCTTTACCAGGTTCACTTTCCACCATTATGTATCCATTCATCATTTTAACAAGCTGTTTGGAGATTGAAAGCCCCAGACCTGTTCCTCCAAATTTTCTAAAGACCTTGTTGTCTGCCTGGGAAAAGTTTTCAAATATTTTTTCAAACTTGTCCTGAGAAATTCCAATACCTGTATCTTTGACTGAAAATTCTATATAAGGCACGTTTTGTTCATTGCTAAAGTATTTTGAGCCATCATTTCCTGAAACTGAAACTTCAATTTTTCCTGTTGAGGTAAACTTTATAGCATTGCCAATAAGGTTTAGCAGTATCTGCCTAAGCCTTTCAGGAGCGGCTTTAATATAGCGGGGCAGATCCTTGCTGATTGAAAGCGTGTATTCAAGTTTTTTGCTTAAAGCCAATAGTTCCATTATCTTAAATATTTTATTAATCTCTTCCTGCAGATCTATATCAATATTTATTATTTCAACCTTGCCAGCCTCGAGCTTTGACATGTTAAGAATATCATCTATCAGATTGAGCAGATAGTTAGCTGAATCTTTTACAACATCCAGATATTCAGTTCTTTCATTTGCATCTTCACTGATCAATGCCAGGTTTGTCATCCCTATTATTGAGTTCATGGGTGTTCTTATTTCATGGCTCATTGTTGCAAGAAACTTTGATTTGGCAGCAGCAGCATTTTCGGCCTTTTCCTTTTCCAGTTTAAGGGTTCTTTCATGTTCAATTCTTTGAGTATAATCCTGAAGCATTACCAGTCCAATCGTAGAGCTGTTGAGCCTGAAGTTTTCTATTGTAACAAGGCAGTGTTTAATACTGTTGTCTTTTGTTTTCAGGGTTATTTCCCTGTTTTTGATAAATCCTTTTTTAGATGTATCGTAAATTATATTTATCACATCATCAGGGCTGCTATAGAGGTCAAGGTCATAGGGGTTTTTTCCTATGATTTCATCTCTTGAGTAGTGGAGCAGTTTAAGCATTGCATTGTTAACATCTATAAATTCGCCATTGTTTATTCTAAGAAGAGCCATTGGTGCTACACCAGAATAAAATGACTTTGAAAATTTTTCCTCTGACTGACTTAATTTTTTAATTATCTGGTCATTTTCAATTTTAAGACTAAAAGTTTTATCCAGGGTTGTTTTTATTCTGTAAGCTGTGAAAAAAATAATTGAAAAGAAAAAAATAATCAGAGCTCCATAGGCTTTATACATCCCATTGTTCTGTGTTATAAAAAAAAATGAATAGGGTATAAGTACCAGGGAATTATAAATAGTAAATGCAGTAATGCTTGTTGAAAGGGTACTTATAGAGCCAGCAGATAGAGCCCCAATAAGAAGGATGATGAATCCCATATAGCCTGTTGACTCAATTCTGGAAACAAATAGAACGGAAATACCAAATCCTGAACCAGAAAGAGCAGTAAACAAATAAAATAATTTTCTCCAGAAATGGTCCTTTGTGATTTTATGCCTGCTTCTTTTAAAAGCTACTGTAGTAAATATATGGATAGAGCAATATAAAAGCATTGAGGCAAGCCATATGTGGAGCCATAGATTGTTGAAGGATTGATTGGAAAGGGCATGATATGAAAAGCTATAAACAACAAGTGCAGCAAGAGTTATTACTATTATACTCTGGTATGAGTTAAAATATAAAAGCCCGGTTTTTAAGGAACTGAGTTCCTTTTTATTTTTTTCCTGCATTGAAAATTGCTCTCCATTTGTATCAATATCCGGTGGTTTCTTTTTTTATTCTTTCATATGATGTGTCAATAATATAGTGATTTTTGTTAATTTTAAAGCAGTAGGTCTTGGCAACAGCACTGGCTCTATTTTTTTTAGCAGTAGAGGTGAACATATTTAAATTGTTAAAACAGTGCGGATTTGCTGCTTCCTGTTTTTCCCGAAAATTGTTCAAAATTTTTTAATCCATGCACAATCCATGTAATTAATCAAAGAGTATAGAGCTCCCTTATATCTTCAGCAGGATATATAAGGTTTCCCACATCATCAAGTATCTGATTTCTGTACTTGTTTACATGAACAACCTCAAGTATATTTAACCTGTGAATTGACTGAATAACCTGAATTTTTTGCAAAAACGCTGTGTAGAGATCATGAGTAGGAGTAATTATCTCTGCTATAAGAGAGTTGTTTCCCTGAATATGAACAATGGAATTAACAATTTCTTCATTTTTCATCATTTTAAGAAGATCGTCATTGTAATGGGGCGTATCAATTATGATAAAAAAATGAAACCTTTCCTTTAAGTTTTCATAATCTTCTATAGTGAATGAATTTTTCTGTTTATACACGTTTAATATTTTTTGTGTCTGCATATCCCTTATAGCAGGTATGCCAGAGGCAAGTTCCAAAGCCTTGAATTTGTTGATCCAGGCTTCGAGTTCGGATTTGTTGTCAAAGTTGGCATCAATTAGATAGCTGTATCTTCCCATTATATGAAAGATGGAAAGCACATGTTTGTTGTTGTTTAATTCTTTCAGGAGCTGGGTTTTATCTCCCCAGTTTTGAATAAACACAAGTGCATTTATAATGTTTTCAGGCATATCTAATCCCCTATATTTTAGTCTATCCAGATAAAGACGTATATCATTTTAGTCAACATCATTAAATTTCCAAAGTCAATGATTTTTCAAAAAGAGTTTTCTTAAATTTATAGATATTTATTTTTCAGCAGTTCTATCCTGAACTCTTGGTATGGAAAATTTAAACATGGCCCATTCTCCTTCTTTAGATTCTGCCCCAATATCTCCATTGTGAAGGTTTATTATTTTCCAGCTTGTATAAAGGCCCACTCCTGTGCCCTTTCTTTTCATGAGCTCGCCTGTTTCTATTCTGGAAAACTTTCTAAATAGCCTGGCCTTTGCTTCAGGCGGGAAACCAGGGCCTGTATTTTTCACAGAAAAGGTCAGGTCTTCATCTGTTAAACCTGTATTAATATCTATAATCCCGTTTCCATTGCTGTATTTTACAGCATTGCTTAAAAGATTGTTTACCACAACTTTAATAAGGGTTGAGTCGCATAGAACAGGAACTCCTCCATCCGGGAAGTTTCTGTTAAGCTTAATGTTTTTTTCAAAAAGCAGAGGTAAAATTATTTCAATTGACTCCTCCAGAATATCTTTACAAAAATCAATTTGTGACAGTTTCAGATCTATCTGGTTGCTTTCAAATTGAGAAAGCGTCAGGTATTCTCCTGTCATCTCCCTTAGATATTTTGCCCTGCTTACCATGCGAAGAACATAATCCCTGTGCTTTTCATCCATTTTCCCAAAATAGCCGCCAGATAGGGTGTTTCCCAGGGAAATTATTGAATCAAGGGGACTTTTTAGCTCATGGCTTACAAAGCTGAGCATTTCCATGTATGAGTTAATAGCCTCTGAGAGATTTTCTATTCTAAGAGCCTTTTCAACAGCCTGTCCAAACCTTTCAACAATTTGTAATAAAATGGTCAAATGTTCTTTTTTATAACCCTTTGGGTTTTTTGAACTTAAAAACAACAGCCCCACAGGTCTTCCCTCAACTGAAACAGGGCAGGTTATACTTGAATGTATTCCCTCTTTAATTAATAGCTCTGTTGATTCGCTGGTTTTGCGCCCCTTCAGATATCCTTCAAGGTCATTTATTATTCTGGGGGTCATTGCAGAAAAAACTTTTTCCAAAGAACTCCCTTTTATATCAGCGCCATAGCCTTTTACAAGATGCAAATTATCGTAGTTGGCTTTTACATAGTAAATACTCAGGCGTTTCCCATTTTCTTCAAAAAATGACACAGCAATTCTATCTGTTGGAACTATGTCCTGTATGTTGTTAAAAAGGAAATCCACAATCTCTTCAAGGCTTTGCAGGGATGCTATTTTAAGATTGATGTGATCAATCTTTTCCATGGTCTCTTTTTCCTGGATATTTTTATTTTCATCATTGCTTATAAATTCTATTGGGTCTAAAAATTTTGAGTCCATAATGGTTCCTTTTTTTATTTATTGACTAAGTTCAGCTTGTAATAGAGAAGTATTTATAAGCTGGAATTTTAAAAAATACAGGCTTTTAAAATAAGTCAAGAAAATCAGTGTTTATTTTTTACTTATTTTGGAAAAAGAACCTTTTGCAATAAGGGGGAGATTCCCGGTGCATATTCCCGGCGAAAATAAATACTATGGATTTTAGATTTAAAACCAGTATACGCAACAAGCTTTATTTTGGTTTTCTTTTTATTGTTATTTTTACTGGAGTTGCATCCCTTGCTGCAGGATATAGAATAATAAACAGGGAGATTGTAAATCAGGCATATGAAACAGTAAGAAGTGATTTGCGCACAGCCCAGTATATCTACAACAAGCGTCTTTATCAGCTTGAAATGACATTAAATTACATATCAACCCTTGATTATGTTCAAAAGTCTATTCGGGAGCGGGATCGTACTTTTATTATGGGCAAGTTTTCTGAACTCAAGGGATGGATTGGCGCAGATATTATTATAATAACAGATAACAGGGGAAATGTTATCAAAAGGGTCAATAATAAGGATCTCATCCATGACAATGTTATAGAAATTTCTGCTATAAGAAAAACCATTGAAACAGGTTTGCTTTCTACTGGGGCAGGTATTTTAAGCCCTGAGATTTTAGCAAGGGAAGGAGAGAATGTAGCAAAGGAAGCTATTGTGAAAATTGTACCAACTTCAATGGGAAGGGTAATAGAAAAAAAATATGAGGAAAGAGCCCTTGTGCTTAATACTGCTATTCCTGTTTTTTCCAAGGGGGAGCTTACAGGTGTTATTTATGGAGCTAAAATACTCAATAATGAGTTTGATATTGTTGATCGGATAAAGTATCTTCTTTTCAGATCGGGCAAGGACAGTCCCAAAGAACTTGGCGCTGCTACTTTTTTTCTTCATGATATAAGGGTTTCAACAAATGTTTATGATGAAAAAGGGGAGCGTACTCTAGGCACACAGGTTTCAAAACAGGTTTATGACAAGGTTATAGGTGAAGGTCTTACCTGGCTGGATAGGGCCTTTGTTGTAAACAAATGGCATCTTGCAGGCTATGCCCCTCTTTATGATGCAGATGAAAAGATTGTTGGCATGCTTTATGTTGGCATACCCCAGGAGCGTTTTGACAGGATAAAGGCAAGCACAACCAGCTTTTTCCTGTTTGTTACAATTGTGACCGGCCTGTTAGCAGGGGTTATTGCTGTGTATCTTGTCAGAAGAATTGTTTCACCCATCAATGAAATAGTAAAAGCATCAAAAGAGATTGGCGAAGGCAACTATAAGAGGAAACTAGAAATATTTCACGAGGATGAAATGGGCTATCTTGCCAGGGCTTTTAATAATATGATAGATGCCATAGAGGAGCGGGATACAATTCTAAAAGCAAACACACAGAAGCAGATAGTGCAGTCTGAAAAACTTGCCTCTCTTGGCAGACTTGCCTCTGGTATAGCTCATGAAATAAATAATCCCCTTACAGGAATACTTACATTTAGCAGTATGCTCAAGGAGGATCTGCAGGATTCAAGGTTTGTGGATGATCTGGATATAATCATTGGAGAAACAATGAGGTGCAGAAAAATAGTCCGCGAGGTGCTTGACTTTGCCAGGGAAACAAAGCTGGAAAAGCAGATGGTTGATTTGAACCAGGTTATTTTAAGCGCCATCTCTATTCCTGAAAAACATTTTACATTCAGGAATATTAATATTATAAAAAATCTTTTTCCTTATATCCCGGAGATTTCAGTTGATGTAAATCAGTTAAAATCTGTTATAAATAATCTGGCTGTAAATGCTGCAGACTCAATGCCAGATGGTGGGGATTTAACAATTTCAACAGATTATATTCAGGAAAAAAATATGGTTGAGATTAGATTCAGCGATAATGGAACTGGTATAAGTGAAGAAAATCTTAATAAAATTTTTGATCCTTTTTTCACAACAAAGGATGTGGGAAAAGGCACTGGCCTTGGCCTTGCTGTTATTTATGGAATAATAGAGGGTCACAATGGCAGTATATCAGTTGAAAGTACTTTGGGAGAAGGTACTACATTTATTATTAAATTACCGGTAGAATAAAATGGAAAATAAAATTTCAAGCATACTCAAACAGCACAGTGATGTAGAAAGTTTTAAAGCAGCCCTTTCTGGGAAGGGTGGTGAATTTGAATTTGACACGGATTCCATGGTCGAATTTGGTGAAACCTATTGTTCTCTTTATCCAGAGTCCCTTACTCATTCTGACTCTGCTGGTGTTGTTACAGGATACAGGCTTGTAAGAGTTTGCATCATTGAAAGAATGTTAAGTATAATCCCGGAAGACCTAAGGGAAATCTATAGGGAAATGCTTTCTGATGTTACTGTAATAAACAGCAGCATTGATGAAGTAAAGGCCTTAATAGGTGCAGATGAAGCATTGAAAATTCACGATTCCTTGGATGATTTAGTGAAAAAAATAAAAACTCATATTGACTGCATGCCCCATGGTATTCCAAAAGAAAGGTTTGTTGGCGGTATAAGTGTTTTTTTTAATATTTTTTATCTTATGAAAAAGAGATTAAACAGTTGAATAATAGTGGCTGAATTTGAAATAAATAATGATAAGGGGCTCCCATCTTCTTTAGATCTTTTGCGGGAAAGAAATGAGCAGCTTAAGCATCTTCTTGAAGATAAGACAGCAATGCTTTCACAAACTGAAAGCAATTATAAGGCTCTTTTTAACAGCATAAGTGATGCAGTAATAATATATGATCTTGAAGGTTTTGTTCTTGATATCAATGACAATGGCCTTGATTTTCTTGCAATCAGCAGAGAGGATATTCTCGGGAAATCAATTATTACTTATTTTAGCAGCGAATTTACAGGAAATTTCATCTCTGTTATTGAAAACCGTGCTGCCTTTGAGCAGAAAAATTTTGAAACATCAGTAAGAATTAATTCCACAATTTCCATTCCTGTAAAGGTGAACAGCAGACTGGTTGAGTATAATAATGAATTTGCAATATTAAGTATTCTCCACGATATGCGTGAAAAAAAAGCAACAGAGGATCTGCGTAAACTTCATGAATCCTTTGTGGAAAGCTCTGATGAAGCTATTATAGGAATTACCCTTGATACAAAAATTGTAAGCTGGAACAACAGTGCTGAAAGAATTTCCGGATACACTTCTGATGAAGTTGTGGGCAGTTTGTTTAGCATGGTTACTTCCCCTTTTCAGCCTGATGAGCTTTCCCATCTTATGACCAGGGTTAAAAATGGTGAAAGAATACAGTTTTATGAAACAACAGGTGTAACCAAATCAGGGGCTATAGTAAACCTTGTAGTCAGTATTTTACCTGTTGTAAACAGCGCTGGAAATATTATTGGTGCATCCATAACTGCACGGGATATTACTGCTGAGATTAAGGCAAAGGAAATAATCAAAAAGGGTAAGAGTTTCCTTAAAAATTTAGAGGAGATTAATCCGGCATTTTATATAGCCATGGATTCTCAGGGTAAAATTCTTAACATGAACAGGGCAATGCTTATTGCCACTGGTCATTCTCTTGCCAATGTTGTTGGCAAGGACTATATTGAACTTCTCTTTGATGAATCAGACAGGGAGCTTCAGCGTCGGGATTTTATGAATACTCTGAAAAAAAAGAAAAGTGCTCAAAGAGAATATCCCATAAGGGGCATTGATGGTGAAAAAATAATCGTTGAATGGCATGGCAAGCCCTTGTTGAATGTTGAGGGAGAGGTGGAGTTTTTATTTTATGTTGGAATAGATATAACTGAAAGGCGGCTTCTTGAAAAGAGTATTATGGAAGCCAGTACTGCTGAAAGATTTAAAATGGGGCAGGAGCTTCATAGCAGGGTTGTTCAACATCTTGCAGGGATCACATTCAGGGGAGAGCTGCTAAAGCTTAAAATAAGCGATACTTCAGCAGAAGCACTTGCGGATATTGATGAAATAATGGGGCTTGTTGCACAGGCCATGAATAAAACAAGAGAGCTGGCAAAGGAGCTTAGCCCTGTTGATGATAATCATGGAGGTCTTAAAAGTGCAGTTGAATCTTTAAAAGAAGATGTGAAGCTTAAGCACAATGTTGATATTCATCTGAAGTGGGATGTTACAGCTGTTATAAAGGGAAAGCTGGAAATCTCCAGCCTTTATGATTTAATCAGTGATTCTGTTTCAAACTCAATTGAAAATAATAAAGCAAAAAATATTATTTTGTCCCTGCACAGAGAGAGCAATATATGTGTACTGGAAATTCGTGATGATGGTTTGGATTATGATCAAATTGACAGGGATAAAAACAGAGCCTTTCTTAAACTCATAAAGTACAGAGCCTGGCTTATGGGGGCATCTGTTGAGGTGTCCAGCAATCCAGGAGGGGGCAGCTTTATTTTATGCAGATTTAAGACAGGTGTTGAGGCAGAGGAAAAAACGGATTTAGCCCATGGTCTTTTCCATGGAGAAGAGAAGCATGGCAGAAAAAAATCCTCTGTATTGATAATTGATTCCCATCCTGTGGTTCGCCAGGGTCTTTCCCAGATTATAGACAGGGAGAAGGATATTCAGATCTGCGGAGAGGCAAGTACAGCAGAGGGAGCATTGAACTTCCTTGGCAGGATTGTTCCTGATCTCATGACTGTAGATATTGCCCTTACAGGATCAGGAGGCCTTGATTTAATTAAAGCTTGCAGGGAGCGCTATCCCTCTCTTCCTATTCTTGTTATTTCTATTTATGAAGAATCTATTTATGCTGAAAGAGCCATACGCGCAGGAGCACGCGGCTATGTTATGAAAAACGAACCTCCATATATAATTTTAACAGCAATCAGAACAGTTCTTGAGGGACGTCAGTATATGAGTGATAATCTCAAGGAAAAACTGCTTAATAAACTCTATCTGCCAGGCCAGGATGAGGAAGAAGCTCTTGTTGATGCCCTTACTGACAGGGAATACGAAGTTTTTCAGCTTATTGGTCGTGGATATGGAAATAAGCATATTGCTGAAAAGCTTCATGTTAGCGTTAAAACTGTTGAAAATTACAGAGAAAAGCTTAAAAACAAGTTAAGCATGGAATCCTCCTCTGATTTGATACAGTTTGCTGTTCAATGGCTTATAGATCGAACCTCATAGTTATAGGGGAATTCCCCTGTACAATATAAAGACTTTTCCCCTATATACAATCCTTTACTTTTATTCTATTATATACTTGTGAATTGTTTAATTTTGGATACTTCAGCTTCGCTGATTGATATGGCATGATCTATTATTAAATCAGTGGATAGGTTAAAGGACTAATGACTTAGAGGTGTGATATGGATTATAAGTCTGGATTATGTACTTTTTGTGGTACCGGGTGCGGTAACTTTCTTAAAATTACAGATGGTAAGGTCTCGGGTGTTTTTCCCATGAAAAACCATCCTGTAAGCAAGGGAAGGTTGTGTGTAAGGGGATGGCATATTCATGAGCTCCTCATGACAGATCAGAGAATAGGCAGCCCCATGATAAGGAAGGACGGCAAATTAAAAGAAGTCACCTATGATGAGGCTCTTGACTTTATGCTTGAAAAGATGTCAAAGTATAAAGAGAATGCATCAACCAGCATGGGTTTTCTTGCATCTCCCAGATCCTCCAATGAGGATAATTATCTTTTTATGAAACTCGCCAGAGCTGTATTCAAAACAAACAACATTATCATGGATTCAGAGTCCGGTCACAGGAGCAGCCTTGATGTCCTTTACAATGGCACAGGCATGGCTGGTATGACTGGTTCAATCTCATCTATCAGTAAAACCAGGTTTATTCTTGTTATAGGTTCAGATGTGACAAGGATGAATCCCATTATAGGGAGTGAAATTCACAAGGCTCAAATGGCAGGAGCAAAGGTTGTTACAATATGTAGCAGATCCAGCCAGATCGCCAAACTAAGCACTTCTCATTTACAAATTAAGCCCGGGTCTAAAAAAATTCTCCTTGGTGCGCTTGCAAAGATAATTGTGGAAGAGAATTTATATGATGCACAATGGATTAAGGATAAGTCCAGGGGAATTGAGCTCTTTGCTGACTTACTCAGGAATATTGATTTAAAAGAAATTGAGAGCATAACAGGCATAGATTATAATTCAGTAGCAGCTATAGCAGGGGAGTTGTGCTCATCTGAATCTGCCATGGCATTCTGGTCTACAGGGATTTCCGGGCTGGATAAGGAAACAGTGAGTTATATTTATAACCTCTTTCTCCTTGCAGGGAAGGTGGGTGGAGAGCACTGTGGAGTGAATCCTTTAACAGGTATTACTAATCTGCAGGGCGGATATGACATGGGTGCAGCTCCTGATCTGTTAACAGGCTTTCAAAAGCTTGATGATTCAGCAGTGCTGCAAAAATTTAATAGTGCCTGGGGAACGGAGCTTAATCCAGTGCCTGGAAAAGATATATACGACCTTTTAAGCGATCCTTCTTCAGGGCTCAAGGCTCTGGTTGTGGCAGATCATGATGAAGGAATTATCAGATATAAAAAAGAGATCGAAAAGCTTGAGTTCGTAGCATATATAGGCACATATTTGAATCCCTTTATGGATCTTGCTGATGTTGTAATACCTGTTGCAGGCTCTATTGAGAATGACGGAACATATACAAACACAGAAAGAAGGGTGCAGCTTTCAAGAAAAAGGGTTGAGCCATTTAATGATGTTTATCCTGGTTGGAAGCTTTTCCCTATGATTGCAAAAAAAGCTTCAAGGAATTGGGGCTACTCCTCTTCAGAGGATGTTTTGAAGGAGATAGCTTCCCTTACCCCTTCTTACTCAGGAATTACATGGGAAAAGCTTGAAAAGAATTTTGGAATTAAATGGCCCTGTAATGAAAAAAATCCAGAAGGCTGTGAGGTCTTTGATTGTGCATCAAACAAGGAAGCCTTTAATTTTGCGCCAGTATCAGGGGCGTTTAAAATTCCAGTTCCAACATCTGACTATCCCTTTTTATTGATAACTGCCCAGGGTGAGCATTTTTGGCACCAGAATAATATTATGAAAAATACATACATCCCACAACGGGAATACAGGGCAACTCTGCTGCTTTATCCCAATGGCTATGTGGAGATATGCAAGGCAGATGCAGATGCTTTGAAGGTAAGAGATAAATGGACTGTCAGGATCTCCTCTGCTTACGGATCAATGAATGTTGATGTAAAGGTATCAGAGGATGTAAAACCAGGGACAGCGTATATCCCTTATTTTATTCGGGAAATGATCACCGAATTTCTGCTTGAGCATAAACAGGATTTTCAGAAAGGGGAAGATGCTATAATTCCAATCAGGATAGAGGGGGTATAATAATGTACCTGATAGAAAAAAACAAAGTTATGACAATTGCTGATGAACTGGCAAAGGATTATGAACTATTCGGGCCGGTTGTTGAAAAGGGGACAGGGCAGGTGTTTTTTAACAGAGTGGCTAACTCTGCGGAAATAAGCCTTAGAGCAGAAATACCAACTCTACCCCCAAAAGCAACTGTGTTTCCGCAAATAGAAACTATAATGAAGTACAAGTATGATAAAAACACAAAGGATGCTCTGATTGAGCCTGTATTTTCTGATAGTAAAAAGGCTCTCTTTGGATTAAGGCCCTGTGATCTTGAAGGGATGATATGTCTGGATCGTTTTTTTATAGGGCAGGAATTCGTAGATGAGGTTTACCTGGAGCACAGAAAGAGAATGTTTATTGTGACCAATACATGCGTGGTTCCATTTAAACAGTGTTTCTGTGTATGTACAGATAGCGGTCCTGATGCTCGTGAGGGTTTTGACCTTAATCTGACTGAAGCAGGAGAATATTTTCTTGTTGATGTAGGGAGTGAAAAGGGCGCAGCACTGGTTGATAAGCTTGGTTTAAAAAAGGCAGGCGATGAATATAAAAAAATTAAAAAGGAGATAGTTGATAAGTCAATCTCCCTTTTTGAAAAGATTGCTACAGATAATAAGGCGTGGATTTCACGCGTTATGAATCGCATAACTACAGGTTTTATTAAGGAAGAGGTGTGGGAATATATTGGCAATCAGTGCTTTGAGTGTGGTGCATGTTCTTTTGTGTGTCCATCCTGCTCGTGTTTTAATATTGAAGATCACAATAAATTCGATCAGTCAACTGACAGATTAAGAAGCTGGGATTCCTGTTCCTTTGAAGGCTATTCCAATATGGCAGGTGATCACAACCCCCGCAAGCCTGTTGAAGACAGGAGGAATAAAAGGTTTTTTTGTAAACTTTCATATTCACAGTCAAAGAAATATCTAAGGCCCGGATGTGTGGGGTGTGGCAGGTGTCAGTGGGTGTGTCCTGGTGATATTGGCTTGCCCAATGTTGTTACATATATCCGAAAAGAAATTACAGAGTAGGTGGCTGTTATGAGTGAAAATTATAATAAAGTAGTAACAATACCAGAGGTTGCAACAATAGTGGAGATCAAGGATGAGATAGCGGATGTTAAAACATTTTATCTCAAATTTGATAATCCTGAAGTGGAAAAAAATTTTAAAATCAGATCAGGGCAGTTTGTTATGCTCACTGTTTTTGGTGCAGGGGAATCTGCAATATCCCTTCCAGCAAGCCCTGAGAATGACAGGTTTCACCTTTCAGTAAAACGCGTGGGAAAGGTTACTAATGCATTGCACAAGCTGGAGGCTGGCGACAAGGTTGGTCTAAGGGGCCCATTTGGAAACGGCTTTCCCTTTGAGGAATTAAAAGGAAAAAATCTTATATATGTAGCCGGGGGTATTGGTCTTATTCCTTTAAGGTCTTCAATTGTACATGCGCTCCAGCACAGGGATGATTTTGGCAGAATAATTGTTCTTCTGGGAGCAAGGACTCCTGGGGATCTCATCTATCAATATAATATTGAAGAGTGGCTAAAAATAGATGGCTTTGAATGTTATGTGACTGTTGATCAGGCTACTCCTGAATGGAAAGGGGAAACAGGCTATGTGCATAATCTTATAGAAAAGGCTAATGTGCCTGTGGATAATTCTGTGGCGTTTGTGTGTGGCCCTCCGGTAATGTTCAACTCTGTAATAGGTGAGCTTATGAAAAGAGGGCTAAAGGATGATGCTATTTTTTCTACCCTTGAAAGGCATATGAAATGCGGGATAGGAAAATGCCAGCACTGTGCAATAGGCAGAACCCTGGTTTGTACAGATGGGCCTGTGTATAGCTATAGGCAGATAAAAACTCTTGGTGAACAGATATAATGAGTAATCTTTTTTTAAATATAAAAGAGGTTCTTTGCAGCAATGGATGCCTTGTAGGCATGGGGAACTATCTTAAAAGCGATGATGCTGTTGGTCTTTATATAGTTGAATCTGTAAAGAAAGCAGTAAGGGACTCCTATCCTATAATGAATGTTGAAGATGTTATTGAAGCCTATGTTTTTAAAATTTCAGAAATGGACTGTGATAATATTGTAGTTGTTGATGCTGTTAAAACAGGCGCTGAAACAGGCTCAATAGTATTCGGAAAGCTGGAAGAGGATATTGAGGGACTTAATGGTTCTTTATCAACCCACAAGCTTGCTTTAGAAGTGTCAGGAAAGATTTTCAGGGAGCATGGGAAAAATACTTATCTCCTTGGAGTTGTTGTTGATAATGTTGATTTTGGGTCATCTCTTTCCCGGGCTGTAAGGGAGAGTGCTGATGTTCTTATAGATGTAATTACAGATGCGTTAAAATGATAATAAAGGAGTTTGTAAATGAATATTGACATTTACGGAAACTTAATGATAGCCATGGCCATGCTTGTTTTCTCAGCAGCTATATCTCCTCTTGTAGCAATACAAAAGAGAAAACTGGCAGGATTAATAAATTTTATATTTGTGTCTATTTCCGCCATCTTTCTCCTCCAGTTGAGTTATGCGGTAATATTTAAAGCTGCTCCACAGGGAGCAACAGTGCTGAATTTTGGCCCCCTTGATATTTACTTCCTTGTGGACAGCTTCTCCGCTTTTTTTATTGCTATAATTGCCTTTATGGCAGTAATAAGTTCTTTTTATTCAATTGATTATATGGAGCACTATCCTGAATACAGGTTAAGCGGATACTATTTTAATCTTCCAGTTTTTATCCTGGGCATGATTGCACTTGTTACAGTTGATGACTTAACTTTAGGCTTTACCATAGCCTGGC
>CAYTLM010000028.1:0-16082 GCA_964438485.1 uncultured Leptospirales bacterium
AGAAAATAAACTGTTCCAGGGTTTTTATCCTGCCCTGTGATATGCCTTTTTTAAGCAGGGAATTTGTCGAATATATGAGCCAAATCCCTGATCTATATGATGTGGTTGTTCCACAGTCAGGCGGGTATTTTCAGCCTCTTCACGCAATATATGGGAAAAAATGCCTTCCTTATATTATAAAAAATATTGAGGAAAAGAAATTTAAAATCAATTCTCTTTTTGATGAGCCTGATATCAATATAAGGATAGTAGGGGAGGATGAAATTGGTTTTTATGCAGATCCCTTTTTGATGTTTAAAAATATAAATTTTAAATCAGACCTGGGGCTTCAGGAGTAGCAGTTTAATTTTGTGGATAATGTCATTCCTGCGCATGCAGGAATCTCATAACCTTGATTTTTTCAGGAGATTCCGGCAGTGCAGCCACGATGGCTGCCTGCAAGCACGAAACAGGATGTTTCTACAATGCTTGCCTACGTTATCACTTCGACCGGAATGACAAATTATGACCCCTAAAATTTTACCACTACCTTTTAAAATCTGTCGGATAAATACAGAAAAGTAGTTGAAAGTATTTATTATAATTTAGTTTATCAATTAGTTATAAATAATTTATGTAGACTATATTTTTATTTAAAATTAAACGTATTTATATATTTGTATCCCCGCCGCCACGGGCGGCGGGGATACAAATATATCTTTAAGAATTATTGCTGTTTAAATTATAATTCCATATTAAAACAGGAGCATTATGAATAGATCTGATACAACTGTTGCACTTGAAAATTACAGGCCTAAGGAGGAGTGTGGCGTTTTTGGAATATATGGGCATCAGCATGCTGCCAATCTTACCTATCTGGGGCTTTACTCCCTTCAGCACAGGGGGCAGGAATCCGCAGGTATAGCCTCTTCTGATGGAGAGCATATTTACAGATATGCAGGTATGGGTGAGGTGAATCATGTTTTTACTCAGGAGCATATGGATCATTTGCAGGGGAATATGGCAATAGGGCATAACCGTTATTCCACAAGCGGGTCATCCTTTCTTCGTAATGCTCAGCCTTTTAGGGCATCTTCTGTTTTGGGGCCAATTGTCCTTTCACATAATGGGAACCTGACAAATGCAGCTATAATAAGGACAGAGCTGGAGAAGCAGGGACATATTTTTCAGACCACTATAGATTCGGAAGTTATAGTGCACCTCATGGCTAAGTCGGGTCTTGATGATTTTATGGAAGCCCTTATATTTGCGCTTAGAAAAGTAAAGGGCGCTTATTCTCTGCTTGTCATGAGTAGGGATAAAATTTATGCAGTGCGCGATCCCCATGGGTTCAGGCCTCTTGCACTTGGTAAATTAGGCGAAGCCTATACTGTTGCTTCAGAAACCTGCGCCTTTGATATAATAAGCGCTGTTTATGAAAGGGATGTTATGCCTGGTGAGCTCATAGAGTTTTCATCAAAGGGAATAAAATCTTTTTTCCCCTTTGAGAAAAAAGATGAATCTTTATGTGTCTTTGAACATATATATTTTTCAAGACCTGATAGCATGATATTTGGCGATTCAGTCTATGATATGAGAATAAAGCTGGGGCGTATGCTGGCAAAGCAGTTTCCAGTTGAGGCAGATATTGTTGTGCCAATACCAGATTCATCAAACTGCGCAGCTCTTGGCTATTCCAAGGAGTCGGGTATTCCTTTTGAGCTTGCAATGATAAGGAGCCATTATATAGGCAGAACTTTTATTGAGCCTACACAGCGCATACGGGATTTGGGTGTTAAGCTTAAATTTAATGTTGTTGCATCTGTTGTTAAAGATAAAAAAATAGTTGTTGTTGATGATTCAATTATGCGCGGAACTACTATGCGAAAAATTATCAAGATGTTTCGCATAGCAGGAGCAAAAGAGGTTCATGTAAGGATATCTGCGCCTCCAACAAAGTTTCCCTGTTTTTACGGGATTGATATACCAACACATAGTGAGCTGATTGCAGCAACTCATACAATAGAAGAAATAAAAAAATATATCCGCGTTGATTCTATTGAATATATGACTGTGGAAACACTGCTTGATGCTGTTAACAGACCTGAAAAAAAATTCTGTACAGCCTGTTTTGACGGTCATTATCCCTGCAAATTTGAAGATAGCATAGAATTAGAAGAAAACCAAAAATATCTTTTTGAAGACGGGAATGGAGAGTATTATTGATAAAATACTTGACGTTACATTGTCATTGTTATTTTCTGTTTTTAATATACAGGTCACTAGCTCAATTGGCAGAGCATCGGTCTCCAAAACCGAGGGTTGGGGGTTCAAGTCCCTCGTGGCCTGCATTAACCTCCTGATTTATGACTCTTTATAAGAACAAAACGCTATAGGTATAAAAACCCCCATACAGTAATTTTTCCCTGCAAGATTTTGATATTTTACTTTGCTCCAGCCAAAAAGACAAAAATAGTTCATATTACCTTTAATAAATCCTTTTAATTTAATCTGAATAAAAAAAATGGAACCATTTAAGCCTTAACCAGGGTCTAAAATAGTAATAATTTCTTAATATATATTTTATGTTATACAAATATTTTAAAATTATTTCTGAATAATAATATTTTGTTTTCAAAATAATTAAAATCAGCAGAATAAGGTAACATTAAAAGGGAGTATTAAGGTGAAGAAAGGAATTTCATTTTTAATCATTTATTTAATATTGTTTGTATTCATGGTATCTGGTTTGCACGCTGAAACTTCTTTAACATGGGAGGAGTGCCTCAAAATTACATTGGAAAATCACCCTGATTTGATTTCAGCAAAGGAAAAAATAAACCAGGCTGAAGCCTTAATTGGCATTAGCAGGAGCGGATGGTTCCCTGGCATTGATGCAAGTGCCTCAGCATCAAAATCGAGAACTGAAAATTCGCAGATAAAAAAGAATTCAGATTCTTTTGCATTTGGTCTGTCAGTGCAGCAGCTTATTTTTGATGGCGGAAAAACAAGGTATGATGTAAAAAAATCTGAAGAATCACTTAAAGCAAAAAAGTATGATTATAATGTTACTGCAGCAACAGTTGCATATAATGCCAGATCTGCATTTGTCAGCTTAATCAAGGCCAGGGAACAGCTTGAAATCAATAAGGAGATCCGGGATATGAGAAAAAGCAACCTGGAGCTTGTGCGGCTGCGATACCAGGCAGGGCGTGAACACAGGGGATCTCTCCTTACAGCAGAGGCAAATTTAGCTCAATCTGAACAGGATATAGTTGAAGCTTCCAGAAGTATTGATTTGGCAGTTTCTGCATTATACAGAAGTATGGGAGTTGAAAAAATTGATAATATCGCTATCATTGGTGAACTTACAATTCCTGAAGCAGAAGAAACTATTCCTGATTTTACACTAATCACAAATGAGAATCCCGAGCTAAAAAGTATAGTACAGCAAAGGATAATATCAGAATATGCTCTGAAGTCCTCAAAGGCCGATTACTATCCGCGAGTATATGGAGTTGCAGGAGTAAACAGATCCGGTAATGACTGGTTTCCAGATGAAACCCGGATTTCTGCAGGGATTCAAATGTCATTAAATATTTTTCAGGGAGGCAAAAATCATTATCAGACAAAGCAGACAGAAGCTGCCTTGAAGCAGCTTTTTGCTGATGAAAAAAATACCCGCACTACCATAGCCTATTATCTTGAACAGGCATGGATTAATCTGCAAAATAGCATTGAACAGGTAAAGGTGCAGGAGAAATTTTTAAATGCAGCAATAGAAAGGGTAAAGATTACTGATGCCCAGTATTCAATAGGTTCGGTTCTTTTTGATAACTGGATTGTTGTTCAGGATAGTCTGGTAAGCGCAAGACAGAAATTCTTAACAGTTAAAACCAGCGCACTTATTGCTGAAGCTGAATGGATACAGTTAAAAGGGGAGATAATACAATGAAGATCAATAATAAATTAAAAGTTATACTTGTCCTGATAGTTTTAATTACAGCAGCTCTTGTTTATATTTTTTATCCGGGAAAGGAGAAAAAAGCAGCAGCTGAATTAGTGGAAATAAATCCCCATTATGGAACAGTTACAAGATACGTTACAACAACCGGTACTGTGGAGCCTAGAAACAGGCTTGAGGTTATGCCCCCTATAAGTGGAAGATTGGAGAGCGTACTGGTCAATGAAGGGAATAGGGTAAGCAAAGGGCAGATCCTGGCATGGATGAGTTCTTCAGACAGGGCTGCGCTTATTGATGCTGCGCGTATTCAGGGAAAGGATCAGGTTAAATACTGGGAAGAGGCATATAAACCCATACCTGTTACAGCTCCAATATCAGGGATGGTAATTGTCCGTGGTTTTGAGCCTGGTCAAAATGTGTCAGCATCTGATGCCATAGTGGTAATATCGGATATACTCCTTATGAAGGGCAATGTTGATGAAACTGATGTGGGAAGAATCAAAGAGGGGCAGAGTGCTGATATAACACTGGATGCCTATCCTGATATTTCAGTAAAAGGAAAGGTAAAGCACATAAATTATGAATCTACAACTGTTAATAATGTGACAACCTATGAAGTGAAGATTGAACCTGAAACAGTTCCTTCAATTTTTAAATCTGGAATGAATGCCAATATTAAAATATATGATTTCATTAAAGAGAATATTCTGCTTATTCCGGTTGAAGCAGTTCAATATGAAAAGGGAATCCCCTTTGTTGCTATTAAAAAAAATAAAGGTGAGCCGGAAAAACGGCCTATTGAAACAGGTATTTCAGATGAAGTATATATTGAAGTTACATCAGGCATAGAAGAGAATGAAATTATTTTAAGTGAATCAGGGGTGTTTTTGCAAAAAAATAATTCCGACAAACAGTCAGGAACAAATCCCTTTATGCCTGGTTCAGGGAGAGGCAGGGGCAGATAAAAATGATAGAACTTAATAATATCACCAAGATATATAAAACAGGGGAAGTGCATTTTAAAGCCCTTGATAATGTTTCCCTTAAAATTGGTGCAGGGGAGTTTACAGCAATAATGGGAGCTTCCGGTTCAGGGAAATCTACACTTCTCAATATTCTGGGATTTCTTGACAAGCCGGATTCAGGCGAATACCTGTTTCAGGGTAAAGATATCAGCAGATTAAGCGATGATGATTTATCTGTTTTCAGGAATCATATTGCCGGTTTTGTGTTTCAGCAGTTTCATCTGCTCCCCAGACTTTCAGCAGTGGAAAATGCTCAATTGCCTTTAATCTACGCAGGGAAAGGGAAGGAGAAAAAAGCTGTAAAAGAGAAGCTCGAAATAGTAGGATTGTCTCACAGGGAATCACACCCTCCAAGTGAAATGTCCGGTGGTGAACAGCAAAGAGTTGCCATTGCCCGATCCCTTGTTAATGAGCCTTTAATAATTTTTGCTGATGAGCCTACAGGTAACCTGGATTCAAAAAATGAAAAAGAAATAATGGCCATACTAAAGCGTCTTAATGAAGAAGGGAAAACCATAATAATGGTTACTCATGAAAACTCTGTTGCAAAGCAGGCAAAGCGAATCATAAGAATGAAGGATGGCAAAATAATTTCAGACAGTATAAATTCAACAGGAGCTGAAAGCGGTTTATCATCTTTGCCTGATGATAAAATAGAAATATCCAATCCTGCTTTAGATGGGAAAGGCAGCTCCTTTGGGCAGGCTGAATTTATTGACTTTATGCTTCAGGCATTCAGATCAATTTTAACTCATAAGCTTCGCTCCTTTCTTTCCATGTTTGGAATACTTATTGGAGTTGCTGCTGTGATTTCAATGATAGCCCTTGGTGAAGGTGCAAAACAGTCCATAGCTGAAAGAATGAGTTCTCTTGGATCGAATATTGTCACAGTACGGCCAGGGGCTCAAAGAACTGGCGGAGTTATGCTCCAGGCAGGAAGTGTGACCCGCATTGAAGTAGAGGATGCTATTCAGATTTCCAGACTCAAAGAAGTAAAAAATGTAACTCCTAATGTTACTGAAAGGGCTCAGCTGGTTTATCAGAATAAAAACTGGAATAGTCAGGTGCAGGGGGTAGGCACAGGCTATGAAGAGATGAGATCTGCAAAACCTGTTGCAGGGCGTTTTTTTACAGAGCAGGATATACTGACAAGAAACCGTGTAGCTCTTATAGGATTAACAGTTGTAAAGGAACTTTTTGAAAACAGAAATCCTCTGGGCAAAGAGATAAAAATAAACAGAATTAATTTTACTGTAATAGGCGTACTTCCTGAAAGGGGTTCATCTCCATTCATGGATCAGGATGATGTTGTGATAGTTCCCTATTCAACAGCAATGTACAGGCTTTTTGGTAAAACATATATTGATTCAATTGATGTGGAGGTTAAGAGCACTGATCTTATAAGTGATGCAATTGATTCAATCCAGGCTCTTATAATAAAAAGGCACAGGCTTACTGGAGATAATGTAAACTCTTTTCACATAAGGGACAGCACTGAGTTTAGAGAAGCTATGGCTTCAACAACCCGTACCATGACCATGCTCCTTGGTTCTGTTGCTGCAATTTCTCTTGTAGTAGGAGGAATTGGTATTATGAATATAATGCTTGTTTCTGTAAAGGAGCGCACAAAAGAGATAGGTTTAAGAAAGGCAATAGGGGCAAGACGAAGGGATATACTCTCCCAGTTTCTCATAGAATCTGTTTTAATGACATTTACAGGAGGTCTTGCGGGGATTTTATTAGGGGTGGGTGTTTCTGCTCTTATGACAGCCTGGGCAGGATGGGCTGTTAAAATTTCTCTTTATTCAATAGTTCTATCAACAGGATTTTCTGTGTTAATAGGATTTGGATTCGGGTTTTATCCTGCAATGCAGGCATCAAAGCTTAATCCTATTGAAGCTCTAAGGTATGACTAGAGTTGCGTTTGTTAGGAAAAAAATTTATAGGGAGAATCATCTTTAAAAAAATATTTTGTGCTTACGAAATTAAGCTTATTATGCCAAATAGAATTGATCCTCAAATTATTAAAAATTCCAGAGGTAAGGTTAATTGAGTGCTTACTTTGCTTGAGCTAACACTTTTTTTATCTTGACTCTTTAAAGATTGTCTTCTTTATTTTCTCAAGTATTAATCCTGGGTATTCGTTATGAATTTCAAATAAAATAGGGACATATTCAGGATATATATGATTGAGGAGAGAGGTTGGCTAAAGTTCAATGATAATAAATAATATTATTCGTGAGGAAAAAATAAAAAAAATACTCGAGCAATATTCATTATGGCTTGAAAATAGTGAGTCATTTACTAAACATCAAGGTGAGGATGTTTTCAATAGAATACGGGGTTTTTTTGATTTAGTTTTCAAAGAGGTTGTTGAAGATAAAAATCTCATTAGATTGCTTCTTGCTATTCAGAAAGAGATGAAAATTGATTTGGGGGTATGTCCGTTTTTGAATGATTGCGAATCTATATGTCAGTTATCAGGAAATTTTGTTGTTAATTTTTTGTATTGTGTCCCACCTCTGAGAATGGGATGTGAGTATAGAGAGAAAAACCAGGAAGAGTAGGTTAGTTCTATCAACAGGATTTTCTGTGTTAATAGGATTTGGATTTGGGTTTTATCCTGCAATGCAGGCATCAAAGCTTAATCCTATTGAAGCTCTAAGGTATGACTAGAGTTGCGTTTGTTTGGAAAAAAATTTATAGGGAGAATCATCTTTAAAAAAATATTTTTTATTGCCCTGGGTTTTTATTATATTTAAACTCAATACTAATTTTTTAAAGGTGATTATATGCTTAGAGAAAATAAAATACTTTTTAATTTATATCAGATGTATAAATTATTTATATTTTATCCCCTTCTTGGTGTTTCAACTGTTACACTTGGTTTTATTTCAATTTTCCTTGCACTTTTTGCAGGGCAAAAAGCAGCTTCAATACCTGCAGTAATATGGGCGCGCTTTAACAGCTTTGTCACTCCCATGTTTGTTAAAGTAAGGGGAGCGGAGAATATTGATAAAACCCAATCCTATGTTATTGTGGCAAACCATGAAAGTCAGTATGACATCTTTGCAATATATGGATGGCTGCCCGTTGATTTTAAATGGGTAATGAAGATGGAGTTACGGGGTGTGCCTGTTCTTGGATATAGCTGCTATAGAATTGGCCATGTTTTTATTGACAGATCAAACCCGGAGGTAGCTATAAGGCAGATCAAGGATGCCAGCAACAGGATTAAGGGGGGTACATCAATTGTCTTTTTCCCTGAAGGTCATAGAAACAGCGGAGGTAAACTTCTCCCTTTTAAAAAAGGAGCTTTTAACTTTGCAATTGAAACAGGTTTTCCCATACTTCCTGTTACTATAAAAGGCACAGGGAAAGTACTCCCCAGCAATACAACAGCCCTGTTCCCAGGGAAGGCTGAACTTGTAATTCATAAACCGCTGTCTGTAGATGGCTACAACAGGGATAATATTCAAGAGCTCATGGATGAGTCAAAAAGAATAATAGAAGAGGAGCTGGACAAATAACACTACTTAAATTTACCTGGCACATGGGATTTATAAAATTAAATTATTTTAAAGGAGAAAATTAAAATGCAGGAATTGATAAAGAATATTGAAAAAGGCGTTAGTGTAGATTTTGACAGTCTGGTAAAGTGCAGGGAAGGGCAGATCGAATCCATTACAATAGCACAAAGAAAAGGTGTGGGCATAACAGCTTTGGCTTTTGGCAAAGGAGAAGGTGTGGGACCCCATGCAGCCAAGGGTGATGCATTGATATACATACATCAGGGAATTGCTACTGTTAAAATTGGAGATGATGTAATGGAAGCCGTAAAGGGACAGGTAGTAGTTATGCCGGCTAATATTCCCCACCAGGTTACAGCAAAAGAAGATATGAAAATGCTTCTGGTAGTTGTTAAAGAGGATTAAATATGAAGTATTTGAGAAACATAAAGCCCTTTGAACCTCTTGTTATGACAGATTTTGTAAATCATACAGGAAATAAAATAGCAAGTAAAGCTTTAATAGATAATGAAAATACAGAAATACGCTTCTTCTCTTTTGCAAAAGGGGAAAGTATTGATAAAGAATATTATGAAATGGAAACTTTATTTGTAATGCTTGAAGGAAGCGCTAAAATTTCCTATAAAGAAGATGATGAAGTCATAATTAAAGCAGGCGAAATGATTGTCATGGAGTCTGAAATAAATTACGGCATAGAAGCATTAACAGATGTAAAACTTTTTAATATACTGGTGAAGTTTTGAAATAGAACCTCACCCGCTTTAAAACCTTCTATTATAAACAGGGGTTCACAGCCCTTGTTTATAAAAAGCTTGATTAATTTTATTCTGTTCCATAACTTCTAAAGAATTAGAATAAAATCAATAACATGCAAGTAATAATACTATAAAATATTTTTTAATATAATCTGGAGGAGATTATGGCAATCACATATGATACTTTAAAGCCTTTGCCACCCAGGGAAAATGTTACTGAAAAATACAAAAGGGAAAAAGAATCCCTGGCTGCAGATTTTCAGAAACACCTTGATGAATGGCAGCAGACTGCTGTTATGGTTGTTAACCTTGCGAAAAAGTATGGTGACAGAGAACAGCTTCATCATAAAGTTTATGGCACATGGGAAACCTATACATGGAATCAGGTTTCTGAGGCAATGTACGCTGTTGCAGGCGCTCTTCTTGCCGGAGGATTTAAAGAGGAAGAGAAAACAGGAATTTTTTCTCCAAACAGGGCAGAGTGGCATCTTTCTGATTTGGGAACCCAGCTGGTCAGAGGGATTACTGTTCCGATTTATGCAACAAACACAGAAAGAGAGGCTCAATATATAATTGATGATGCAGAGATTAAAGTGCTTTTTGTCGGCAGGCAGGTGCACTATGATAAAACCTATTCGCTTTTAGACAAATGTCCTTCCCTTGAAAAGATTGTAGTGTTTCATCGTGGAACTAAAATTCATGATGATAAAAGAGTAGTGATGTGGGATGATTTTTTAGATGAAGGCAGAAAAGCAGGGAAAAAGGATATTATTGAAGAGATAATGAAGCGCGCGCATTATGAAGATCTCTGTACAATAATATATACCTCCGGAACTACCGGTGATCCTAAAGGGGCTGTTCATACTCATAGATCCCTTATGCAGAACTCATGGGGAGTGGGAAGATATCTTCAGGCTGGATTTGATGATACAGGTTCAACCCTGTCCATGCTCCCATTGACTCATGTTCTTGAAAGATCCTGGGAATACGGAATTTTTTCCATGGGAATGCAAATCTGGTATTGTGAAGATCACAATGAGATACTGGAGTATATGCTTGAAGCAAATACAGCTGTTATGAATAGCGCACCAAGACTTTTTGAAAAAATTTATTCAACTGTTTACACTAAACTGAAAGATGCGCCTAAAGCAAAACAGAATCTTTTTCACTGGGCTGTAAGCGTGGGAAAAGCCCATGGTGACATGGTGCTTGCAGGGAAGCAGCCAGGGCTGGGATTAAGGCTTAAACGAAAATTTGCAGGCAAGCTTGTTCTGGATAAAATTAAGGGTTTGTTTGGTAAAAATATGCATCATGTTAATTATGGTGGAGCTGCTCTTAATCCAGAGATTGAGAAATTCTTTTTTTATTGCGGGATTCTTGTTCTTGCAGGTTACGGCCTTACTGAAACCTCACCTGTAATTTCAATAAATGGACCAGGAGCTTTTAAGTTTGGAACTATTGGTCCTATTTCCCCCCTGGTTGAAGTGAGGATTGACAAAGATTCCGGCGAGATCCAGTCCAGGGGGCCTAATCTGTTTAAGGAGTATTATAAAAAACCTGAGCAGACAAAAGAGGCATTCACCTCTGATGGATGGTTTAAAACCGGAGATGTGGGAAAATTTGATGACGACGGCTATCTGATTATTACAGACAGGCTAAAGGATCTTATTATTACCTCAGGCGGTAAAAACATTGCACCTCAGATGATTGAACTTATTATGGGAGAAAGTCTGTTTATTGAATATATAGCAGTAGTTGGGGATGCTAAACCCTATATCTCTGCGCTTGTTGTTCCGTCTTTTGAAAATCTTGAAGACTGGGCAAATAAGAATAAAGTTTCTTTTTCTTCACGGGCAGATCTGATTAGCAAACCTGAAGTAATTGAGTTTTATAAAAACATCATTGAAGAGAGACAAAAGGATATGGGTCAGGTTGAGAAAATTAAAAAATTTACTCTGCTTGAAAAAGAGTTTTCACAGGAAACAGGTGAGATTACTCCTACAATGAAGGTAAAGAGAAAAGTTGTTCAGGAGAAGTACAAAGAGCAGATAAATTTGATGTACGAGAATTAGAGGCTGTGCCATATATATAGCAGGAGGTGCTAATAATGGCTGAAAAAAAACCGGTTACCTTTGCAGCAGTAAGAGGACTTCTTATACGCTTCATCCGTTTGTTTTACTGGCCAACCTATTTTATGACTTTTAAAAAGATTGATCCTGTTTTTAGGGAAAAGCTTTTACTTACAGTATCAATGTCAAACGAATGTGGAGGCTGAATCAATGTACACTCTGCTGCCAGTCGGCGGCTTGGCCTTTCTGCAAAAGAAATTGGGGACTTAATTACCTTGCGAAAAGAAAATTTTGAATACAGAGAGTGGCTTGCCTTGTCCTTTGCAAGGGAGTGGATTTTTAGTAAAGGCAAACCAGGTGCATGGGAATATCTTAATGAGTATGAAAAGGCCTATTCATCCAGTGACAGAAGATATATCCTTAAAATTATAAGAATGATGGATTTTTTTAATCATGCAGGGAACATGTTTATAAGGATACCATGGAAGTATTCCATTGAAAGGGACGAAAGCTGTACCATTCCGCAAGAGGATATGTAGGTAAATTATATGTATGGAACAGGCATGCCTGTTCCGTACACATTTATTTTGTAGTTTGATATTTTTATCCCCTGTGAAGCTCTTATAGCAAAGGAGTTTAACAGGGGAATTTTTTTGTCAGATTCTTTTTAAATTATAGGGGTCAGAGCCTCTTCCCATCTTCTTTTTGTTTTATTCACACTGATTTCCGCCATAAAAACATTTTTTATGCTAAAAAATTCCTATAATAGCTGCAAAGTTAGAGTATTTAAAAATTTTTTCCGATATTTATTATATAAATCCTTATCTATAAATAAGAAGCATCAAAAAAAAAGAATACTGGCTTTATCTGATCTTGAATGCAAATAACTATTAATAATTAGCGAGGCATTGATTATGGAAATATACCCTTTGATATTTGAATTAGAGGCTCTGACCCCTTTGAATTTTCAGCAATATGCGGGGATTGCTTTGCGTGGCGGCCTTGGAATGTCAATGAAAAGGGCTTTGTGTGTTATGGATAAGGATAGGGCGATTTGCAAAGACTGTATCCTTGCAGAAACCTGCGCATATGCAAAGGTTTTTGAAAGCCTTTATAATATTCATGGGAAGATTATGAAAAAAGCATCGCATTACCCCCATCCCTTTGTAATGACTCCTCTTTTTAAAGGGCCGGCAAATTATAAAAAGGGTGATATTTTTCAGGTATCATTTAATCTTTTTGGAAATAGCGTAAAGTATCTTTCTTATATAACACACTCATTTATTAAATTTGGAGAAAATGGAGTAGGTAAGGACAGGGGAAAATTTAAAGTTTTAAAAATTTTAAATGGCTATGATCATACCTTATTATACAGCGATTTTGAAAAAATTGATTTTGCCGGATTAAATCCGCTTATTATAGACAAGCCCTCTTTGTCCAATAAGGTGAAAATTGAATTTAGAACGCCCTGCAGAATTAATAAGAAAGGAAAGATGTTAAAAAAAGCAGAGTTTAGCGACATTATTAAAAATATTGTCAGGAGAAGGAAAATACTTGGCAGCCTTTATTGTGAAAATTCCGGAGAAAGAGATAAGAGCGATATAATAGATAAGGCGCTAAAAATAAGAAAAATAAGTGAGGATTTAAAATGGCAGCAAATATCCAGATATTCCAAAAGGCAGGGTAACCGCATGTTCCTTGAGGGATTTACCGGAACAGCTGTTTTTGAGGGAGATATGGATCCCTTTTATGAACTCTTAAAATCAGCAGAGTTTATGAATATAGGGAAAAACAGCTCCTTTGGATTTGGGGCTGTAAAGGTAAGTTTTATATAGGGAATGAAGCTGATGAAAAAAATGCTGCTGATTTTTAGTCATAACCTGACTGCTGAACAGAAGGAAGAAGCCTTATCCATTTTGGGATGCAGTGATTTGGTTCCTTTACCGCCGGATTTACAGAGCAGGTGGAGCAACGTTGATCCTTCGCTTGATTGTATAACAGATAATATTGATGAGATTGTAACATGGATTTTGAATAGTTCAGAAGATGGTGATTACCTGCTTGTTGAGGGCGATTTTGGCATGACATTTGCAGTTGTTAGCTGGGCTTTGGATAACAACAGAATAGCGGTTTATTCCACTACAGAGAGAAGTTACAGCAACAGAAAAGAAAAGGACGGCACGTTTATCAATATCCACAGGTTTAAGCATGTAAAATTCAGGCGTTATACCGGGCTATTTAAAGATAAAAAAATTTTTTAAGTTTTGAAAATTTAAAACTTCAGGAGGTCTTATGGCATTTTACACAGATCGTTACGATTCCCGCATTGAAAAGGAATACAGGATAGAGGTGGTTACCCCGATGTTTCTGGGCGGGGCAGATGGCGCTTCTGCTGAGCTGCGTACACAGTCCATTAAAGGGATGCTCAGGTTCTGGTGGCGGGCACTACACCCGGGGCTTAGCGGAGAAGAGTTATTTGAAAAAGAGGGGAAAATTTTTGGCAGCACAGAAGGGGATAAACATCAGAAAGCTGCATTTTCCTTTTATATTGATGAGGAGAAAAGCAGCATTAAGACTAAAAAGAAGCTTGATGGGGGTAAAACTTTTAAAATAAAACATAGAAATATTACAGCGGGGATCTATCATTATCTTTCTGTGGGTCTTTTTGACTTAAAAAAAAGAATGTATATAAGAGAACATATAACACCAGGTTCTGTATTTATGCTTAAATTTATTTTTGAAAATGAGACAATAAAAAACGAAGTTGAAGATGCTTTAAAAGCACTTATAACCTTTGGGGGATTAGGTGCAAAGAGCCGAAATGGTTTTGGCTCACTTTATTCAAAAGATCTTCCGGTTATAATGATTGGTGATAGAAGAAATAGCAAAGTATCAGATTATTCGGCATTTTCAGAGAAAAGTAATCTTTATAGATTCCAAGAGCATGCTTCATGGAATAATGCTTTATCAGAAATAGGGCTTATATACAGAAATATGAGACTGTCAAAAAAAATTGGAGTGGCAAAACATAATACATCAAAACGGAAATTTCTTGCACTTCCAATTGTTACTGATAAAGAATTAAAAGACAAACGACACAGCAAGCCCTGCTTTCTTAAAGTTATAAAAACATCATCAGGTAAATATCAGGGGCAGATATTGGTTATGCCTTATTCATATAATAATAACAGAGATTATGAAAAAATGATCATAGAAATGTGTAGTGTTTTTAAGGATTTACAAAACAATAAACAGGTTGAAACAATCTACTGATAAAAGGGGGAAACTGTGACATATAAAAAACCGGATATAACCTATTGGAACAGCAAGCTTACTGCCTATCTCCATGATCCTGTGGATAAGGCTTTTAATATAATGGATCATAAAAAACGGAGCGCAAGGCTTGTTGAGCTTTTGGAGCTGCAGAAACCCAATGAAGCATTTTTGAAAGTAGCTGACTCAATGGCTGCAGGCTTTGAAAGGGGAAGGCTTCCCTCATACAGCAGTGATGAAAATAAAAACGGAGCTGTTGATTTTACAGAATCGCCTGTGCTTACTCACCCTGTATCAGAATCGGGAAATATTACAATAGATTGCAGGTTTGATCATGAAAAAATAAACCGGGAAATGGAAAAGCTTGTAAGTGAAAGTATAAAACTTCTTCAGACCGGAGATGATGCGATCTATGCAAGAAACAGATTTTACTATGTACATCTTCTTTTACGGTATCATCTTGCAGGTGAAAATACCGGAGAGATAGGCGCACTGTGGCACAGGCTTCCTGCGGACACAAGATTCCCTGATCATACAATATGGCATCATAATGCCTTAACATCTGCGCTTTATTCATGTATGGGTCAGGGGCAGGGAGAGGAGGATATTGGTCTTGCTGTATTTAGCATTGCCCCTGTGCAGCAGTTTATTTCCCGGGCAAGGAAACTTCGCGACTACTGGACAGGATCACTGCTTTTGTCCTGGCTTGCCTTTGAAGGCATTAAATGGGTTATGGAAAACCTGGGACCGGATCATATTCTTTATCCGTCACTTGTTGATCAGCCCCTTGTAATGGAGTACCTGAAATCTTTAAGCGGATTTGAAGGGATTGTGGATAAATACAGGCTTAATAATAACAATGATATTGCAACATTTCCCAATAAATTTCTTTTTGTTGCTCCACTTTCCTCTATTGAAAATATATGCACCAGTATATCGGCCTTTATAGAGCAGAAATGGAGTGAGCTTGCCTCCATTGTTCTTGATGATATACTCAATAAAACACAAAATCTCAAGCCTGAAGAAAAGGAACATATAAAGAAACTTTTTAATAAGCAGACAGGTGCTTTCTGGAATTTTAACTGGGCAGCTGCAAAGATGATAGGCAAGGGAGACTTGGGGAACCTTGAAAAGCTGATGAAACCCGAGGTGTGGAAGACCCAGGATGAGCTGTTTGAAATATTCAGCCCAGGTGGAAAAGGAAGTGGAAGCGGTAAAGGGATTTACTATACAACAAGCCACAGACTTACCCAGTCAGCGCTTGCATCTGACAAGGCGTGTAAAACAGTAACGCGGGAGCCTGAAAACGGTGTAAAATAGCCATGTTTGCGCAGAATACGAAGTTCTTAATACTTTGCATAATCCGGCTAATAGCAAGGCATCCTTATATAAGGATAATATAGATTCATTCTGGAACAACATAAAAAACAGGTATGGCGAGTCTGATTTTAATGAAGGTGAAAAACTCTGTTCTGTGTGCTTAATTA
>CAYTLM010000029.1:0-15992 GCA_964438485.1 uncultured Leptospirales bacterium
TATAGAATGATTCAAAAAAAGCAAAACAAGTTGCTTTAAATGTTTTCAATTTAGCAGATAAATACACATGGAACAATAATGTTTATCTGGGGGATAGCGCTTATAGATCAGCTAATTGATTTAGGATTGGATTGGAAAATCCCATTGAATTAAAAAGTGGAATCTGGTCACAAAAAAATTATTGAATCTTTTCGATATTGGTATAAAGCAATAAATCAGTTTGCTATTCATTTCCAGGGTAGAGTGAAATTTTGAACTGGCTCAAAGCTTATTTACACAAAAAATCTGATACTCTCTCATTCTAATGCAAAACGGAAAGGAGTTCTAATTTGAGCTCGACAATGCCGTTTAGTTTCACCACGCTGGATTCCATGTTTTGATGAAAAATTTGCTTCTTTTGAAAATTGTAATCGATCTAAAGAATATAAATCTATAGAATCACCACTAATGCAATCATTTATATTAAGATTAATTTTAGCTTGAAGTTTTTTGTTTCTTTCTTTAGCATCTAAACTGAGTTCTTCAACTATTGTTGCAGTAGCATTTTTTTGACATAAATATTTAAAACATTTTCCAATTTCTTCAATTTCAACAATCGCTTGTAGAGACTGCTTTCTAGTTGTAATACTAACATGTTTACCTTCAATTGTATCTCCATGATTAATAAATTTCATGAGTTCAACCTATTTAATCATGAAAGGGTTAGAAAGAGAATTAATCTTAATTGAAAATAATTCTTCAATGTCGGATATTGAAAATTCTTTGATATCTGTACCTATTTGAGAAATAATTTGCGCAATTAAAATTTTTTCAATTGCTGTAAGAGATTTATTCATTTGTATAGTGTATTTAAATGAATCGTTGATTAATAAATCATCAAACTCTTCATCAGATATTTCATTATTTAATAATTCTTGATTCAGTTCTAATAAGTTAGCTTTTTTAAGTAGATTTTTAATTGCAATAATATATAAATCCTGTTTAATGGAAGTTATTTCAGATAGCATGAATAATTTTGAAATATGCCGTTTTATTTGGTCTTCACTTAGCCAATAAGTTTTATTTTCAGATCCAACTTCCACTTCCCCAATGTCAATAAAAGTTCCAAATTCTTCTTCTTTTGCTGTATAATTCGTCATATAATTATTATCCATTAATTAACCTCTTAGAATCATGATAATGAACACAAAATACATTATCCTTTTTTAAGTAATCTAATGAGTTGTAATTAAAATTAAACTCAATAATTCCTAAAGTATCGGATTGAGGTGTATTAATTAACCCTATAGTTGTTAAAATATATTCATTTTCTTTTTTTTGATAATCATTCCTTGTTAGATGAAAATCATTATTTGTAACTTTTTTATTAAGAATATTTTTTGCAAATAATGATGTAGTATCAGATAAAAATTCAAAGATAAAGTTAAATCCAATTCTTTTTATGGGAGTATGTGGCAATAATATAAGAATTTTTTTTAGTAATAATTCTGTATAATTACATTTATTGTCAATTTGATCGAAATCGTTTATCTGTAAAGTTAAGTTATTGCTTGTTGGTATTAAAGAAATACCGCAAAAATCAAATTTAACATCTCTTTCTTCAAAATTAAAACCAACACCTAATTTTTTATCAAAATTTGGGTGTGTTTCTAATTCTAAATTATTGATTAACCACTGTGGATTAAATATTCTTGTATTCCATGCACCAGGAACGATAATATTGGATGTTTTTAGTTTATAAGTTTCCATATTTTTAATATTTTATTCATGGAGTTAATGTCAAGATAAATATTTTAAATTGGTAATAGCAGATCTGTTGCTTCTTTTGTATAATGTTTAGGCGTGTAATCAGATCCTGCACAACAGATTGAAACACCCACTAATCTGATTATAGACGCGTCTGAACAATAATTTTCTCATATAATAATATATTTTAAGTAATTAAATTTATAATTGCAAGGAAATTTTTTTGCTAATAAAATTCAAGCAAGGAAATCGCCCTATATGTCAATATAGTTTTATGTTCCGCTTCAATGAAAATGGGAAAAAAATAAGGTAAAAATAAGTGAGTAAATCCTCCGAAAAATATAATGGAGGATCAAATGAGCAAGAGAAAGAGAAGACACTTTAATCCTGAAGAAAAGTTTAATATCGTCAAGCAGGTTCTCAGCAAAGCAAAGACAGTTACTGAGATAAGCGAAGAATATGACATTCATCCAAATTTGTATTATCGCTGGCAGGGTGAATTTTTCGAAGCCACTTTAAGTGGTTTTAAGGAAAAATCCCAAGGGCGAACCAAGGCTGCTGAGGATCGTGAGAAAGAAAAAATGGGATTTGAAATTCAGCGTATGAAGGATGTAATAGCTGAGGTTGTCTCTGAGAATATAGCGTTAAAAAAAAAGAATATGGAATAGCTCCCGGACGACATTACCCGGAACTTATTCAGAAGAAGATCATGGAAGCTATTGAACGTGTGATAAAATGGACAGGCTGGAAACGTACTGAAGTTATGAAGTTATTAGGTATAAGCTCCAGTCAGGTCAGCCGCTGGAGTAAAGAGAAACCGGCCCGTCCATGCCTTATTCATCCTTTTCATATTCTTAATGAAGAAATACAGAGCGTTGTAGATTATCGCAAAAGTTCAGAAGAAATCAGAAATATGGGGTATCGTAAATTTACATGGAAAATGATTGATGAGGGGGTAGTATTTCTCACAGAATCGTCCGTATACCGTATTTTAAGCATGTTTAAGCTGCTTGGAAAATAATTGTATTGATGTTCCGACACGCAGGAAACATCCGGAGACAAACGGCAAGGCTGAGCGTTTTGTCGGCCTTGCCAGAACTGAAGCGTTAAGGCCTAACAGCCCGGCATATTATGGTGAAGGATTAAAAGTCATTGAAAAATTTGTTGATGAATATAATAACAATAGGTATCATGCTGGTATTGGTTATTTAAAACCGGTTGATGTTTTTCATGGCAGAGGCTCGGCTATTCTTGCAGAGAGAAAAGAAAAACTGAAGCAGGCCAGACAGGAGAGATTCGCAAAAAATACTGAATTAAATCGCATTTTAATGGGGGAATTACCCGCTTAATTTAACCGGCAAAAATTCCCGTTTTCATTGAAGCGGAACAATATTGCGAATTTACGCGACAACTATGTTGACATATAGGGGAATTGTTTGAACCTCGTGAATTGGTGCTTAAAGAAATTTCTCCAATGTGGCAAAGCTATTATGCAAAAAGCGCCTAGCTCTAAAGCGGTTTTAATGTATTTTATTGACAAAAAAGGCTTTTTTTATTATTGACACTGTGTTTTTTTAATATATTTTGTTAAAAAGCTCGAATATAATATAAAAGCTATAAAAGGCAGAAATAATGAATATACCATATCAAAATGAAAAAATAGATAATGCTATTTGTTTTTTTGCGAATGAGTATAAGTATAAGACAAAAAAATACCTTCCCTCAATGTTTTTATATAAATTTTTAGCCTTCCTGGACTTTTCGAGTGTTAAAAAATACGGTCAGCCTGCTCTTGGGCTTAACTATCGTGCATTACAATGGGGACCCGTTCCTGTTGAGATATATGACAGGAGAAGTAATTTAAAAACCAGCTGTTATGAGTTTAAATCTATAGATAGTAAAGGTGAAAAATATCTTGTAATCCCTAAACGTGAACCTGATTTAGATTATTTTTCAGATCAGGAAGTTACCGAGATGTATAACTTAATAGAAATATATGCTGAAAAATATGTTAAAGCAAGTGATATTAGTGAGGCCAGTCACCAGGACATATTTGCCTGGAAAAGAACTTTTAAAGATAAGCCAAAAACAATAATTGATTACCTGAGCCATTTCCCCGGAGATATTACTCAAAAAGACCCTGAAAAAATGACCCTTCAGGAAGAAAATATTTTGTGTTTTACAGCAAGGAACAGGACTTAGTGAATCCCGGTACAATATTTATATGGCATAAGTACCCAAATTTACACTATGAAGGACCTAAAGACATCTGGGGATTATACTGGGGGAAAACCGACCCTTTTATTGATCCGGTACAGGTGATTTTTCATAAGTTTACTTCACGTTATGATAAATACAAAACTGGTGAAGCAAGGGAAGATCACAGGATTTATGTTATGAAGAAAAGTGATTACGGTTTTTTTGAAGCATCTCATTCAGTTATTGATTTTACCTTTCCCTGCATGTTCAACAATGAAGCAGATTATAATTCAGCTAAAATTGTTCCTGTTCACCAGTTGCCAGAGGATAAAATCCGGTATTTTTATAATCAAATTAAGCAGTCTTATTCAAATATTGAGTATAAAATTAAATGCAGGATTATGGAAAATTTAAACAATGCCGGGATTACTGGCCTTGAAAAACCCAAAAGAAACATTAAAAGACCTTATTGACTTCCTAATTATTAAAGCGTTTAATAAGTTGCTAAATACACATGTAAAAATAGATGTAAAAAAATATTTAATATTTCAGGATATAAACCATGATTTTTCACACAGACTTTGTTTATACGGATAGAGAAACCAAACAAAAGTGGGTTTCGGAAAAATATAAACCGATTTTAAAAGGTAAAATCCTTGATGTTGGTGCAGATGAAGGTTACATACAAAAATATTTACTTCATGATGTAATTTATACAGGTATTGACCTGGGGGGGGGGGGAATCCGGATATAGTTCAAATTGATCTGGAGAATGAAGTTCTTCCCTTTAATAACAATGAATTTGATTGTGTCATGTGCCTGGATGTTCTTGAGCATCTGGAAAACATACATGCCTGTTTTGATGAGTTATGCCGGGTTTCTGCTGAATGGATAATTATATCTTTACCAAATCCATATAATGATCTTCTCAATTATTTTAGAAGTGGTAAATATATGAATAGAGAAAAGAATATGAAATTTTATGGTTTGTCAAAGGAAAGAGAGGCCGACAGGCATAAATGGTTTTTTTCAGCTTATGAAGCTAGGGAGTTTGTATCTTACCGTGCTAAAAAGAATGGATTTTCAATATATGATTTTTTACAGGAGAGGATCGCTCTATTGCTAAGGTATTAAATACAAAGGCCTGTTTCTCTGGTTTTAATATCAAAGAAGTTTGTGCTGGTACACTGTGGTGGGTTTTAAAAAGGGTGTAAAAATTTTTCAAATTTTGTTGGAGTTATATATCATATTCCTGGCGAGGAATAAAATATTTTATCTTTTAATATTGTTTTTAATATGAGGTTTAACTCGTGGACTATTCATTACGGCATTTATTAATTCGTTATATATTTTTATAGGAATATTTGTAGTACATATTTGAAGATTACCATTTATATCATTTTTAATTTGCTCCAGTGTACCATATTTTGGTCTATTGCAATCAATAATACTATTCTTATTGATAAAACTAATCCTGGATTCAACAGAAAGTTTAACCAATGATTTTTCACATCTTTTAAAATAATAGTCACTATGGCTATGTTCTTTATAGTGTTTTTCTGTTTTTTTAGTTTGTGAAGAAGACATTACCAGGCAAATATAAGTATTGTTTATGGTAGGTAAACAAATATAATAATGTTTGGGTGCATTTTCCCCATGGTTTTTATCTTTAAAATAAAAAACCTTCTCGGTAGAAGGTGTAATAGCTTTAACTTGCAGATCTAATGGTATACCATCGACCATTAATAATGGCCTAAGAACATTTCTTTTGAAGATTGTACTATCTTGACAGGGATAGATTTAAATGGATCTTGCTCAAAAGAAAATTCTTTGAATTCTTTATCAGATGTTGGATCATTAAAGAAATCAACAATATTCATTTCTATTCTTGTTATATCGTTAGTTTTAAGAGTCTTTTTAAATCTGTTCCATTCTGGATATAAATGAGATATATCTTTTATTCTTTTTGATGAAAATTTACCAAATGTATTAATTGCAAAATCTAATGCTTCAATATCAGTTTCAGATAAATAATCTAATTTGAGATTTTTATTCTTAGCTTTACATTTATCATCTTCTTTTTCAAGAAAATGTTCAATATATTTTTTTTCATGAGAAGTATTAGTATTAAATTTTAATACGTCATATGTGGTAGAGCCAACAGGACCGTGTTCCATTGCATAATAAAAATCGTCAGTTATTGTTCTCCCATATTTTCGAATATGGTATCTGTCAGCAAAAAAAACTAATTTTAATCCTGTCCATTTATCTAATGGCTTTCCCAATTTTTTAGATATGTAATACAAAGCTTGTGTTGAAGCTTTAATATCCATTTTACAACTCCTTTTAAATCACTTAACTTTAAAAAGTGTTTCTGCTGAGCTGTTTTTTTAGCCCAGGTGTTCTTGATGCTCTGTTTTTTTAGTAATAATCTTACATAACATTAGCTTATGCACAGATTGAAAGCTAAATTTATATAAATGAAAAATCATTATACTTGTATATATGTTTAATACTAAATTATTTAGTTAATAAAAATTCTTAAAAAAAGCAATAATTTTTTTAAAAATTTTTCAAATTCTATTAGTATATATTATATTTGCTGTCCATGCCTTATTGGGTTTATGCCTTTACAATTTTTCTGTGTAAGATATATTGCTTGATTTTAGAGGTTTAATTTTTTTAAATGGGAAGAGGAAAGGAGAAAGTTGAACTCTAGACTATACTCTTGTCCTTTAAACGTTTTATTATTGTAATTTAGTGGTTTGAATAATGATATTATATTTTACAAAACATGCTTTGCAACGGATGTATGAACGCTCCATCTTTGAAGAAGATGTTGAATCTGTCATTATTCATGTGGAAATTATCAAAGAGTACCCGAACGATACACCATATCCAAGCTATCTGGTTTTATTAATAATTGCAGAGAAACCGGTACATGTAGTTTATTCAATTTATAATACAGGGGATGAAAAACAGTATTATATTATAACAGTTTATAACCCTTCACCTGATGAGTGGAATGACGATTATAAGACAAGGAGAACCGAGATATGATTTGTGTTATTTGTAAAACGGGACATTATAAAGAAGGTATTACAACAGTTGTTTTGACCAAAGATGAAACTACAGTTATTATTAAGGGAGTACCTGCGATGGTATGTGATCAATGTGGAGAATATGTCCTTGCTTCTGACATTACCCGAAAAGTCCTTGCGATGGCCAGGGAAGCACAAAATAAGGGAACTGAGGTGGAAATTCGCAGGTTTGCAGCTTAGTTTAGGGAAAAGTTTAAAGTTAAAAGTTGAAAGGAAAAAATTAAGGCAAAGGAGAAAGTTGACTTTTATACTTTCAACTTTCCCTTTGTAGACTTATAAATGGAACAATTATGAAAGCATTTAAAGCTATAATCAAGCTTAAAGATCTTGGAAGTATTATAGATATACCAAAAGATATTGTTTCTCCGGAAGTTGAAATTATTATTCTGTCAGATACTACTCCACGAAAACCATTATCTGTTAAAAGGGAACGGGGTAAGGACGGGGGGATTTTGAATAAATATGCCGACTTCAGGTTGATTAAAAACGAGAAAGAGAATGCCTGGACTAAAATTGTAGAGAATAAACATGGTTTATTGTGATGCCAATATAGTTGTCGTGTAAGTTAAAGTGATAATAAGGCTCTGACCCTCTGTAGCAAAAAATGACATTTCTGCTTTATAATAAATAAAATAAAAAATATTGACATCCGTGACTATTGCATAATAACTAAGTATTGAATATATGGTAAATTTAAAGATTTAAAAAAATTATGAAACAGATTAAAATAAAAAATTTTGGTCCTATTAAATCCGGTTTTGACGAATATAATGGATCTATTAAAATATATCCTGTTACTGTTTTATGCGGAAATCAGGGTACGGGCAAAAGCACAATTGCAAAATTAGTATCAACTTTTTCATGGCTTGAAAAAGTGCTTGTGCGTGGTTATTATAAAGAAAATGAAATTACTAAATATAACAGGTTTAGAAAAAAACACTGTGCCTATCATAATATTCATAATTATTTTAACGAAAATACATACCTTGAATATACAGGAGAAGCATATAAGTTCATATATGATAACGGTGGTTTAACTATTGAAAAGACTGGCATGGACAATAATTATTTAATGCCGCAGATATTGTATGTGCCTGCAGAGCGTAATTTTATGAGTGCCATTGAAGATGCTGAAAAGATAAAAAATTTGCCAGGTGCTCTTGCTACCATGCTTGATGAGTTTGTTAAGGCAAAAAAGAACCTGTCGTCTGGTTTCAGCCTTCCCTTTGAAGGTTATGCCTTTCATTTTGACAGGTCAAACAGGATTTCATGGATTACAGGGAAAGATTTTAAAATAAGGCTTCATGAAGCAGCCAGTGGTTTTCAATCAGCTATTCCTTTGATTCTTGTGAGCAGGTATCTTTTAAAGAAAGTTCAAGGTAAAAAAGAGAGTAATCTTGATCGGTTAAGTGCTGAAGACAAGGAAAAGATGGATAAAGCAATTGTAAGTATATTGTCAGATAAATCGATTGATGATGAGGTCAGAAAATCATTAATCGCCAGGCTTAATACAATGATTAATTACAGCTGTTTTATCAATATTATTGAAGAACCAGAGCAGAATCTTTTTCCCTCTTCGCAAAGACACCTTCTTAATGAGCTGCTTGCTATTTTTAATTCGCGACCGGGTAATGAGTTGCTTATAACAACTCACAGCCCATATCTTTTAAACTATCTTACATTAGCAGTGAAAGCCCATGAGATCAAGTTATGCGGTAAAAAAAATATTAATGAAGTATTAAAATCAATTGTTCCTCTTGAAAGTTGTGTTTCTTCAAAGAGCGTAGCTTTTTACCAGATCACGGATAGTGGGAGCATCTCTATTCTTGAAAAATATGAAGGGCTTCCATCCGATTCAAATTATTTGAATATGCACCTTGATGAAACTAATAAATTATTTGATCAACTTCTGGATTTAGAAGAAAAATGTCGCAGTTAGATTTCTTTGATAGTAAATACAAGAGGGAGGATGACCGTATAGATGCCGGTTTTGGCATATGTGATAATGGAACTATTGCCTATACTCAGGTTAACTCACCACATGAATGGATTGCTGTTGTAAATAACAGTAAGAAAAAAAAAGTACTGTTTACGCCGGTTGATCATAATATCATTGCAAAAAGAGGTGATGGTTCAGAGATTAGTCAGTGCGATGGAATGTTGACAGATAATGAAGGTGATATACTTGTTTTTGTTGAATTGAAAACTGGAAGGAGAAGCTGGATTACGGAAGCTGTTGAGCAATTAAAATCAACTATTTCCCTGTTTAATAAAAATCATGATTGTAAACTTTTTAAAGACAGGCGGGCTTATGCTGTAAACAGCAGGCGTCCCCATTTTCCCAGTTCCCATAAAGAAGTTATGCAGCAGTTTAGAAGCCAGTCTAAATTTAGATTGTTAATCCAGAGAAATATTGATTTATAAAATGTAAGCAGCTTTAGAAAATTGCAACTTTCATAAGCAGATTAAACAATGAATAATTTAAATAATATATATATCCCCTTTGAAAACTTTACTTCAATAGGCGGGCCTGCAACTTTCATGTCGAATTTAAAAAAATACCTTGATGAAAGTTTAATTGGATATCAATCTTCAATAGACAAAGCAAGTGCTATTTTTTTTCCTGTTCAGTTTGATGAAGCAACACTTCAATCATTAAAAAATAAAGGTGGAAAGGTTATTCAGCGCCTTGACGGTATATATTATCCCTCGAAACACGGGAACAAGCATGTGGGGTTAAATAGAGATATTAAAAATATTTATTTAAAATACACAGATTATGTTGTTTTCCAGAGTCAATATAGCAAAATGCAGTGTTTTGAAATGTTGGGTGAAAAAGAGGCTAAAAATTATTCTGTAATTTATAACGGCGTTCATAAGGATATTTTTTATTCAGATGATGACCATGAAACTTCGAGTGAGTATAACTTTATTACAACAGGAAATTTTAGAAATATTGATATGCTTGAACCAGTTATTCTTGCTCTTTCAATGTTAAAAAAAAATGTTCCCTTAAAATTTCATGTTGTGGGACCAATTACTAATCCTCAAATAGAAAAGTATTTGGATAATGATTTTATTGTATATCATGGTGCTAAAAATAATAAGGAGATTGCCGGGCTTTTAAGGGAATCTGATATTTTTATATATTCGCACTTAAATCCCCCGTGCCCTAACTCTGTTCTTGAAGCAATTTCATGCGGTCTTCCTGTGGTTGGATTTGACAGTGGTGCAATGAGCGAGCTCTGCTGGTTTTCAAAAGACCTTCTTGCATATGTGTCAGATGATATATTTCAGAAATATGAAGATTTTAATCCGGAAGCCTTGGCAGAGAAAATTGAATTGTGCATAAGTAACTACAAGTATTACAGGGAAAAATCGCTGCAACATGCCCATCTTTATTCTTTTGAAGAGTGTGGTAAAAAGTATGTTGAAGTTTTTGATAAAGTTATAAAGAATGGAAGTAATAGTGATAATAATATACAAGGTTCAAAAAAGAGGAATATTTTGAAAGGTTATTTAAAAAATAAAATTGATTCAATTAGAAAAATTCTTATTTCAAGGCTTTCAAATGATAACTTTAGGGATATGATTTTTAATGAAATTAATGTTCGTATAAATAAATTAAATCCTTCAGATGCTCTTAAATTACTTTTTGATATAGATAATCGTCTTTATGAAGTTGAGGGGCAGGCATCAATAAGATATGGGGATGGGCTTCATACAAAGCATAAGCATATAAAATACCATGACTTTTTTATAGATAATATTAAACCATCTAACAGGATGTTAGGTGCACACACACACACACACACACACACACAGGCTGAACCTTTTAACAGGGTGTTGGATGTGGGATGTGGAAACGGTGCTTTGGCATCGGACATTGCTGATAATGTGCCTGATGTTTTTGTTTATGCCATTGATATTGTTAAACAAAATATTGAAACAGCTTTATCAAATTATAATCGGACAAATGTAAAATATGTTTGTGGTGACGCACTGGTAGATCTTCCTGATGAGCATTTTAATATTATTGTTCTATCAAATGTACTTGAACACATAGAAAACAGGGTTGATTTTTTATTTGCTCTTAATAAAAAATATACTCCTGATAAGTTTTTAATACGAGTTCCCCTTTTTGACAGAGACTGGCGAGTGCCTTTGAAAAAAGAGATCGGGATGGATTACAGGCTTGATAAGACTCATTTTATTGAGTATCTTTATCCTGAATTTGAAGAGGAGATAAATAATGCGGGACTTTTTATTGAAAGTGCAAAAATCAATTGGGGTGAAATCTGGGCTGTTGTAAAAAGAAATGAAAGTAAAGAATTAGCCGGAGTGTAATTTTATTTGACATAAAGGTTTAAATAGTGCTTCTGTTTAATAGATAAATGGGAAAGATGAAAATACAGGTTTTGAAGATTTTTGTTTTATCTTTTATCACAGGGTTCTTTGTTGTTTCTAAAGAAAGATAACTAAAAAGGTTATTTAAAAAATGGGTTTCTATAGCTTATTATTAAATTTTTAAAGGGTAATGTAGTGAAAATAGAATTATCAAAGGCAAAAAAAGAGTTATCCAAACTTATAAATCTGGTTAATCAAGGTGAAAGGGTAATTATAGTTAAAAATGATAAACCTGTTGCTGATCTGATGAAACATAAAATAAAAAAAGAAAGAACCTTAGGTCTTTTAAGAGGTAAATTGTTTATTCCTGATAATTTTAATGATGAAGATGATGAAATCAATTCGATGTTTTATAGTAAATAATTATGAATATTATTTTAGACACTCATGTTTTTTTGTGGGTATTGGCTGAGCCTGAAAGACTTAATCAGAAATATCTTAAATATATTGAAAATCTTTCCAATGAAATATTTATTAGCTCTTTTTCTATAGCTGAAATAGCAATTAAAAAATCTATAGGGAAGCTGAATTTCGATTTTGAGATAGATAAAGTTATTCAAAATAGCGGATTTGAGCCTTTGGATTTTTCTGTAGAAGATGCCATTGAGCTCACGAGATTACCATTAAGTCACAAAGATCCTTTTGACAGGATGATTATAGCTCAAGGTATTTCAAATAACTATTACATTATTTCTGATGATGATAAATTTAAATTATATTCCTGTAAGCTGTTATAATAAAAAGGGTTTTTTGGGAAATCTTGGGACTTTTTATTGAAAGTGCAAAAATCAATTGGGGTGAAATCTGGGCTGTAGTAAAAAGAAATGAAAGTAAAGAATTAACCGGAGTGTAATTTTATTTGAAAAAAGTATTGGTAACAGGTGGCGCCGGATTTATAGGCTCCCATTTAATTGAAG
Organism: uncultured Leptospirales bacterium; assembly: GCA_964438485.1. Lineage (GTDB taxonomy): Bacteria > Spirochaetota > UBA4802 > UBA4802 > UBA5550 > JBBAGC01. The sequence goes on from CAYTLM010000029.1 coordinate 12,371, forward strand.
AACTTAATAATGCCAATGTACAGGTTGTGGTTTATGATAACTTAACTACAGGGAGTTTGAATAATATCAAGGGATTATCATATAGTTTTGTTGAAGCTGATATTTTAAATAAAGATAAATTAATAGAATCATTAAAAGGCTGTGAGGAAATATATCATCTTGCAGCTGCTACAAGTGTAATTGAATCAATGTCAAATCCTGAAAAATATAATCAGATAAACACGCTTGGAACAATTAATATACTCCAGGCTGCTCTTGAGTGCGGAGTTAAAAAAGTGGTCATGGCATCATCTGCCGCTGTTTACGGTGATTCGCCCCAACTTCCCAAACATGAAGGTTTAACCCCTGATCCTCAATCACCCTATGCAGTGAGCAAGCTGGATGGTGAATATTACTGCCGTATTTTTGATAATAGTCAGGGCTTGCAAACCTCTTGTGCCCGTTTTTTTAACGTCTTTGGAGAACGGCAGGATCCCCAATCTGCTTATGCTGCGGCAATACCTGTTTTTATATCAAAAATAATGAATAATGAGCCGGTTCAGATTTTTGGAGATGGAGAGCAGACACGTGATTTTATTTATGTAAAAGATGTTGTTAAAGCACTTGTATTTTTAATGGATAATAGCAGGGGAGTTTATAATATTGGTTATGGGAAAACCATAACAGTAAACAGCCTGGTTGATCTGCTCTGTTCAATCACAGAAAAGCAGGGAGAAAAAAAATACATGCCCAAACGGCCTGGTGAGATAAAACATTCATACGCCTCTGTTGATAAAATTACAAAATTGGGGTTTAGTCCGGCTTATACTCTGGAGAAAGGTTTGGAGAAAACAGTGGAGTTCTGGAGTAAATAATATTGGAAAATCAGCCATTAGTCAGTGTTTTGATGTCGGTTTATAATGGAGAGAAATATTTATCTGAAGCTATTGAAAGTATTCTTAATCAGACATATTCAAATTTTGAATTTCTTATAATTGATGATGGTTCAACTGACTCTACCAGGCAAATAATTTTGTCATATGATGATTACAGAATCAGGTTGATCGAAAATGACAGTAATATTGGATTAACAGAATCATTGAATAAAGGAATAGATTTTGCTCGTGGAAAATATATAGCCAGAATGGACGCTGATGACATAAGCATGCCTGAAAGATTAGAAAAGCAGGTTGATTTTATGGAAAGCCATGAAGATGTTGCAGTTTGTGGGAGTTGGGCTATTATTATTGATGAAAAAGGGAAAGCATATGATTCATTCAAAAATCCAGAACATTCAATAGAAATAGAAGCAGCATTATTTTTTTATAATCCTATAGCTCATCCAACGGTACTTATGAAGAAAGGTATTGTTAATTTTGTTGGGAATTATGATTCTTTTTTTTTAAAAACACAGGATTATGACTTATGGATCAGGCTTTTTTTAACAGGCTATAGTTTTTATAATCTACAAGAGACTTTATTAATCTATAGAAATCATAAGCAAAACATAACAAATACAAATCTTGATGTGCAATTATATTATGCAGATAAATGTTTACAAAATTTATATTCCCAATATTTTGGTAAAAAAAATATAAATACTATAGTTTCTGCTATTAGAAGTTTATTTTTGAATAATCAGACGAAATTAAATATCCTAATAATATTAAAAATTATCTTGCTTTTAAAAACATTGAAGAAAAAATTTTTAAAGCATAATCAAATTATAAAAAGTGAAGATTTAAATAGATATTTATTCATGGTTACTGAAGGTATAAAAAAACAATATAAAAAACCCTGGAAGATATTTTTATTAAATATTTCTTTTAAAATATTAGGTTTGAGAAATTGAAAATATTACTAATAAGTCATGGTTTTCCTCCGGATAGTTTTGCTGGTACAGAAATATATACATATAATCTGGCTAAAGAATTATTAGAAATTGGCCATGAGGTTTTTGTTTTGTATCCTTGTTTTTCCGGGATGCAGGGGAATTATCCAATTCAACTAAGTGTGTATAAAGAGATCCCTGTAATAAAAATAAAGAAATATAGTTTTAAAAAATTATTTATTCAGACATACAATGATTCTGATATTGATAAAATAGTCGAAGAATTAATTCCTTATATTAATCCGGATTTAATACATATAAATCATCTTTTGTTTTTATCATTTAATATTATCAATATTTTACATGAGAAAAAAATACCTATAGTTATGACGCTCCATGATTATTGGTTTATATGTCCGCAAGTTCATTTGCATAAGAATTATGAACTTTGTAATTCTAAAAATGTAAATGATTGTAGTGAATGTATATCAAAACAGGGCTATTCTTATGATATAAGAAATATCAAATATAGAGATTTATTCGCTTTAGATATAATAAGTAAAATAGATATAATAATATCCCCTTCGTTATTTTTAAGAGACAAATTTTCAAAGTATGCAAATATTAATCCGAGTTTGATAAAACATATACCTAATGGGATTAGTACTAATAATATAATTAAAACACACGAGCTTAATCAAGCTTTTAAGCAGAGAAAAGAAAAAATAGTTTTAGGTTATTTTGGAAATATATTTAAAGCAAAGGGTTTGCATGTTTTGCTTGAAGCTTTTTATAAACTTGACACTGATAAATATGATCTTAAAATTTATGGGAGACTTGAAGAAAGCTATTCTAAAAGTCTGGATTATAATTTTCCTGATTGGAAACAATATTATCAAGGTAGTTACGATAATGATGAAGTATTATTCTTGTTAAAAAATATTGATGTCTTGGTGTTCCCTTCAATAATTTTTGAAAATTACCCAACAGTTATTCTCGAATCTTTGATAGCAGGTGTGCCTGTTATATCTACAAATATAGGTGGGGCTAAAGAGTTAATAAATAATAATAGTTATGGATTATTATTTGAAAATATGGATGCGGAAGATTTAAAAGATAAAATTCTTTCAATTGATTTTAAACAACTTAATATAATGAAAGAAAATCTATTATCATATCAGGCATATACATTTAAAGAGCATGTAAGAGATCTTGATAATATTTATCAAAAATTAATTCCAAAACAGAACTTTAACTCCGGTATTGGAAAAAATGTAGATGCAAATTTTTTTCATTTATTTTTTAAGGCTGATAGTTTTAAATTTGTATCTAATCTCTTTATTGATACAGGTTCAGGTTTTAATGAAAAAGAACTTGTGCAAAATATATGCGAAACGAGTGAAGATGGGAAATTTTTAACTTTATTTAACATACCACAGTCATCATATCCAAAAATAGAATCCCTTCGCTTCGACCCCCTTGAAGGGCAATTTTGTGTGCTTAAAATAAATAAAATTAATGTTAAATACACTAATAATGAAAAGATATTAATTTGTGATGAAATAAAAAAAATAATTACCACTAATGGCATTCTAAATGAATCAGGAGAAATATTTTTTTACACAACAGACCCACAGGTGGTTTTACCTTTCAGTGGTGAAATAATGAGCATAGGTATAGAGGGGGAGTTGCGAATCCTGGGCTTTGATGAGGTAATCCATCAGAAAGATCAGGTAATCCATCAGAAGGATCAGATGATTCATCAGAAAGATCAGGTAATTGTTGCAATAAATAGCAGCTGGGCTATGAGAA
>CAYTLM010000030.1:0-15778 GCA_964438485.1 uncultured Leptospirales bacterium
CTTTATTGTCTGTTATTTTTTGTGCTTCTTCAACATACTTGTCAGTAATTTTTTGGATTTTATCCTGCACAGCTTTAGAATCATCCTCTGATAATTCCTTGTCCTTTTCCAAAGCCTTTATCATATCATTGCCATCTCGTCGTACATTTCTTATGGCAACTTTACAATCCTCGGCTTTACTTTTGGCAATCTTCACATACTCCTTTCTTCTTTCTTCTGTTAATTCAGGAATCTGGATTCTAATAAGGTTCCCATCATTTGCAGGGTTAACAGAAAGATCAGACTTTAGAATAGCCTTTTCAACTTCAGCCAGATTGGTTTTATCCCAGGGCTGAATAACCACAAGCCTGGGCTCTGGAATAGAGATTGTAGCAACCTGATTCATGGGCATTTCTGTGCCATAAACCATAACCTTGAGGCCTTCAAACATTGCAGGATTTGCTCTGCCTGTTCTAAGGGTTGAAAACTCCTTTTGAAGGCTTTTGATACTTTTCTGCATCCTCTCTTCTACATCAATTAAAATGTCATCAGTCATTTAAGTAATCCTTTTTCAGGAAATTTTAGTTCCTATTTTTTCACCAAGAACGATCCTTTTTAAGGAGCCTCGTTCAAAGAGATTAAACACAACAATTGGTAAATTGTTGTCCATACATAATGAAATTGCAGTAAGATCCATTACCCTGAGCTGCTGTTTAATCACATCAATATACGATATTTCAGAAATTTTTTGAGCATCTTTATCAGTTTCAGGATCACCTGTATAAACACCGTCAACCCTGGTAGCTTTAAGAAGAACATCCGCACCAAGCTCAACAGCCCTTAGGCTGGCAGCTGTGTCTGTTGTAAAATAGGGATGCCCTGTACCTCCAGCAGCTATTACAATTCTTCCTTTTCTCAGATGGTCTAGTGATTTCTGTATAGTGTAGGGTTCTGCAACGTGCTTCATTTCAATAGCAGTGAGAACCCTTGTTGTAATATTCATTTTTTCCAGGGTGTTTTCCACAGCCATGGAGTTCATCACTGTGGCAAGCATACCCATGAAATCACCGGTTGAACGATTTATGCCCAGAGCTTCTGCCATGGCACCCCTGAAAATATTTCCAGCACCTATAACCAGGGCAATTTCAACGCCCAGCTCAGAAACCTCTTTTATTTCAGAAGCAATCTGCTGAATTACTTCAGGATTAATCCCTGTTTTATCAGGCCCTGCAAGGGCTGCACCACTTAATTTAAGCAATATCCTTTTATAATGAGGTTCTTTTGACATTGATTAAAGCCCTATCTGAAATCTTGAAAATTTCCCAACTTCTATATTTTCACCAAAAATGGCAATCTTTTCCTTAATCAGATCTTTAATTTTGATGCTTCCATCCTTAATGAATTCCTGCTCAAGAAGGCATACTTCAGAGTAATACTTCTGGAGTTTTCCTTCAACTATTTTTTCAATTACATTTTCAGGTTTACCGGAATCTTTCATCTGCTCCCTGTAAATTATCTTTTCCTTTTCAATTACATCAGCAGGTACATCTTCAACAGATACATAAAGCGGATTAGAAGCAGCTATCTGCATAGCCAGCTCTCTTCCAAGCTCCTGAAAATTTTCGTTTCTTGCAACAAAATCAGTCACTGTTTTAAGCTCAACCAGAACACCCAGCTTGTTATTACTATGAATATATGAAGCAACAACACCTTCAGATACTTCTCTTCCCATTTTTTTGTCAGCAGATGCAAGCCCCTTTATACGAAGGTAATCCACTGCTTTTTCCATGTCTCCACCTGTTTCAACAAGGGCCTTTTTACAGTCCATCATACCAGCCTGTGTCTTGTCCCTTAACTCTTTGATCATTGCACTTGTTACTTCTGCCAATTTAACACCTCTTGCTTTTAAATAAAATTTCTTTTTTCAAACATCCTATATCAGAAAAAAATCCCCTTTCCAATATAAAACCTCTTACTACCACTCATCATCAGCCTCATCCTGTGCAGCATCAGGGCTCTCATCTGCTTCAGGTTTTTCCGAGGCAGATCCCTCCAATGCTTCAGCAGAAACTTCATCTTCATCATCTTCTTCAGATAGCATTTCCACATCCTGACCGCCTGACTGTCCCTCAATAACAGCTCTTGAAGCAACTTCAAGAAAAAGCGCAATTGCCCTTATAGCATCATCATTACCTGGTATTGGATAATCAATTTCGTCAGGATTGCAATTCGTATCTACAACAGCAAAAATAGGTATGCCAAGGATCTGTGCCTCTTTTACAGCAATAGCCTCTCTTTTAGGATCTATTACAAAAAGTGCGTCAGGAAGCTTTGTCATGTTCTTTATACCGGAAAGAATCTTGTTCTTTTTATCAAGCTCTCTCTGAAGATCAAGCCTTTCTTTTTTTGTTTCTGCATCCCAGGAATCGGTTTCCTGCATTTTTTCAAGATCTTTCAGCCTCTGTATTGAATTGCCCACTGTTTTAAAGTTTGTAAGCAAGCCGCCTAACCATCTTTCAGAAATATAATACATTCCGCATTTTTCCGCGTACTCTACAATAGCAGCCTGAGCCTGCTTCTTTGTTCCCACAAATAAAATCTTGCCGCCATCTGCGGAAAGATCTCTCATCGCAGCATAAGAAACTTTTATTCTCTGCATTGTCTTTTGCAAATCAATTATGTGAATTCCGTTTCTTGAAGTAAAGATAAACTGCGCCATTTTTGGATTCCATCTTCTGGTCTGGTGGCCAAAATGAACACCTGACTCAAGTAATGCCTTCATTGATACAACAGCCAATTGGGTACCCCCTTTTTTATAGTAGATATTATTAAAGTTACACCGCAAGCACACTCCGGGCTGGACAAAGATAATCAAATCCAATACCAGGAATAAACCTGTCACGTGTTTTCAAATACACTTAAATAAGCCTTAAAAAAGCTATTTGTGTATTCAAGATAATTTTGCCTATTCAATTAAGAAATGAGGCAACCGGTAATTAAACCGATTTAAATCCATACCGGAACTTAAATAAAATCCGGTACTTTTAATAACCGCGGGAGCGGCCTTAAATCCTGCGAAATAATATAATGCCAGCTACAATGCCAAATATAGACGCAAGATTTAATTTAAGGCTAAAACTGATTATTTCCAGATTAAAGCCAATAGGACCAGTCAAATCGGAAGTTATAAAATCTGCTCCAGGAAAAAAATTAACCAGAAGTGTACCCAGGGCAGAACCCAGAACACCTCCAAGAAGCATAAATGCTATAAAATAGCCAGTATTTGACCGTGAGAACTCCATGGGAAACAATAAAAAGGCAGCATGTGACATGTCAAGATATTTTTACAGTTAAAAAGCATTCCTGAACCTGTATTCAAACCATTCAGGAAAAAACTCAACCCATCTCTACCCTTTATTGCTTATTATCCACTACATGTTTAAGGGGTTTAACCATTTCGGATTTAATCATTTTTCTGACATTTTCTCTCATTTCAGGATTAGCAGTGATCGCAAACATTTTTTTGTTCATTTCAATAACCTTCTCATCATCCTGTGGGAAATCATAAACTCCATTCTCTTCATAATATTTGTGATCAGCCTGGAAAACAAATCGCAACCGTCCCCAGACATCATCCCTGAAAATCTTCATTCCCCCAACTCCCCTATAAGTAGGTGGTGAAACAAAATTTTCCTCAGCGTTTTTAACAAGATTCACAGCCAGATTATCAATGTTGCTGTCAATATGTATTGATGAATCCTCATCTGTCACAAAATCCACCAGATTTACTCCCTGCCATTCAGAATAGGACTGGAGGATCTCGCGCAGATTGGGCACCTGCCTTAGGGGACCTGAAACAAGAAATCCCATCTGCTTACCCTTTAATGTTGGAGTGTGGGTGTTAAAAAATGCCCTGTCAAACATTCTTTTCCATGCAGACGAAAGATACCTGTCTTTTATTTCCCCTGCAAAAACAACAATATCAGCTGATTTAATTTCCGAGTTGTAAAAATCTATAAATTCATCCTTACCAGTATAAACACATCTGTAATCAAACCCGCACTCACAGCACCCAAGGCACCCTCCTTTTATATCAATGTCAGATAATGACCGCAAAGTCGCTGTGCCCTTATAAATCCGGGAAAGCCTTTTTATCATTTTGCCCAAGTTCTCATCCCCATAATTTCTATCTGAAAGAATAAGAATTTTTTTATCCTTTGAATCCACAAAGGATGAATCACTGCCGGGATTATAAGGTTCCACGCTATAGTCAATTTTAGAAAACATTGCTGCAGAACCTGTCCCCTTTTCAACAGTTCCAAACATAAGGGATGCAAATTGCAACAACCGCTCCTGCTCCTCCTGTTTCATTAAATCATACATATCAGGGGAAAATGCGCCTGCAAAAACCATTCCCAAATCTTCACATATTCCGCGCATATAAAGATGAGCTGTGTTGTCATAAAAATGGATTGAAGTTGTAATAACTGCTGCAAATTTATCCTTAAAATTAGAAACAGCTCCCCTTTCAAAGACAAGTTCAATAAACCTTTTGTACTGGGAAGGCACAAGGCACACATAAAGGGGAACGCTCCATATTACAATATCTGAAAGAGCTATCTGATTCATAATCTCTTCAAAAAGAGATCTATCTTCTTCTATTTTACGTATTCGTGAAGATACATTGATATATGTAAATTCATGATCAGGATAATGCTTTTCAATATACCGAACATACTGCTGAGTAACGCTTAAATCACCCTTTGGACTGCCATTAAGAACTATTACTTTCATTATAGACCTCTCCTTTCATAGCACAATATGCAATTTGTTTCATATTGCACTATAATAAAAAAATTGTCAAGAAAATAGAAACAAAACAGGGGTTTTTCTTTCAAATCAGGAATTATATTTTTATTTCAATGCAAAAATTAGAGAGACTCTGAATAATTTTATTGACATAAAAATCTTAAACATTAGTTTATATGTAAAGTAATAATATTTTTTTAAAATAAGGAGATCAATATGGCAGGTTTCAGTTTTGAGGATATATCAAAAGTTCATGGTGAAGAAGAAGAAGTTCTTAAAAGAATAATTGCAGATGCCTGGACAACAATGAAAAAAACAAACTGGGATGATACAAATTTCTGCAAAATTAATCCAAAAGTTGCAATACCATACCCAGTAGCCAAGAATTTTCAGACTTTTTTTGAAAGTGAAGGATGGAAAGTTAAGCTTAAAAGAGAAAACAGAAACTATCTTTTTGATATTTACAGAGAATAGTTATAAATTTAATTATATCCATAAATAATCCGCACCATACCTGCAGGATGCGGATTATTTATTAATTCCTGCATTTTCCCAACAATTACTAAAATGAGATGGTGTGATGAATTCTTTTGAAAAAGAAAAATTTTCCCATTTTGAAAGCCTTGAACTTCTTTCTCTTACTGAAGAAAGGCTTGCCCATGTACCTGACTTCAACTCAGAAGAAGCTGTAAAGGTTGTTTTAAGCAGGCTCATGGAAGTTTATAATAATCTTATGCCCTTTAACAGGTTGCTTGGAATTGAGGTTATTGATCTTTCCATTGAAAAGGCTGTTATTACTATTTCTTCAAAGGAGGAATTACAGGGAAATTATATTCAAAAAATCCTCCATGGTGGCGTTATTTCATCAGTGATTGACCTTGCCGGTGGCATAATTGCACAAACCCATGCTATCAGGAAACTTAATGGAAAAACCATTGGAGAGATACTTTTAAGATTCAGCAAAATGAGCACTCTTAATATGAGGGTGGACTATCTTAAACCTGGTGCTGGTGCAACCTTTAAATGTATATCAAAAGTTGAAAGAGCAGGAAACAAGGTAGCAGTTACAAGAATGGAAATGTTTAATGATAAAGATGAACTTATTGCCATAGGCACTGGCTCATATCTTATCGGATAAAACACAATCCCCTTTTATCTCTTCCCCCTGATAATAAACAAAAGGAACGACTGTTTTTTTATCAAGCTCATCAATGGGAATTTCGATTTTATTTTTACCACATATTATTTGTAAAGAACTGTCACAGGCATTTATTTTACTCACAGCAGGATGATCAAAAGAGGCAAAGATCTGCTGCTCTTTATTTTTTCCCTGCTTAACTGTTACTGAATACCAGCAGGCTCCGCCAGCTCCATCGCTCCCCATATAGAGGCGAAATGTAAGCGCCTCATCATTATTGTTTAACCGGACACACTCCTGTATTAGTTTTTCCTTTGCAGGATTCCCATACTTTACAGAACGTCCTGTATATCGCGAACCGTGATGAAAAAGGGCTGCAACAATAAAAACTATCACAATCAATGTTGCAATGTAAGGGGCATAATATCTCATATCTTCACCCACTAATAATAGTAATATTATAATACGAACCCTATTATAATGAAGAAATCAACCTTTTTTTGATAAAAAAATAAATGAATTTGAAACAAAAAGACTCCAGAGAAATTTAGGTGTAAATTTATCAGGAAGTATAATAATATAGCTCTTTTGTCTTGACTTTCTGAATTACTCCACTTTAATAAAAATTAAGGAATTAAAATTTTGTGAGGACTGTATGGGAACCGGAACTACCCTTATATGCACTGTAGGAACAAGCTTATTTAATAAATTTAGAAATATAAAAATTAATGAAGAAGAGCTGACATCAACCAGAAAAGAAAGCATAAAATACCTGACTGAAAATAACTTAATTGGATTTTCAAAATCCCTTTTAAAAGAAACAAAAGGCGATGAAATCCTGGGAGCTGAAATCTGCAGCATACACCATATTATTCAAAGCAAAAAAATATTGCATCCTTTTAATATAATTTTTCTTGTAAGCGATACTAAAGATGGAGAAGCAGCAGGAGAAGTCCTTTCCAGATATTTTAATGATTCAGAATATAATATTCATAAAGAAAAAAATTTTGCCTTGTACGAAATCATTGAAAAGCTCGATGACAGCAACCCCGGTGAATTTAAAAATACAGGCTTGAGAAACCTGATAAAAAAAATAAGCGCCAAAGTACAAAATCTGGGTCGGGAAAATGTAATTATCAATGCAACAGGCGGGTACAAGGCACAGATACTTTTTGCCGGAGTATTGGGACAATCGCTAAAAATTCCGGTTTATTATCTCTTTGAAAGATTCAACGAAATTATAGAACTACCACCTCAGCCAATCAGCTTTGATTCAAATTTCTGGCTGGAAAATCAGAGTATATTTTTTGCTCTTGCCAAAACGGGTTATCTTGGGCAGGAATTCTGTGAAAACTGGTTTAACTCAAAAGATCCCAGATTTGAAACATTAATAACAACAGAAAAAGAAGATGATCGCTTATGGCTTATGCTCTCTCCAACAGGAGAAATTTTTCATCAAATGTTTAAATTACAATATAGTACCAGCAAAGTTCAGCTTCCTGTAAAATCTAAAACAAAAAACAAACCATCAATAGGCGATCACCATATGCCCGACGGTATTGAACATTACCTTGAAAAAATAACAGAAAGCTACCCTTTTGTTAAAAGATGTATAACAAAAGAACTAAACCCAAAAGCACCTGTTAAATTATTCCGTTTGGGTAGTAATAACAACAAAGAAGAAATAATCGGCTCCTATCATAATGGGTTTACCGTGGATTTCATTATACACACAACAGCAAAAAATAAAGATGAAATGACTAAAGCTGTTATTCACATGAATGATACATGGAATTTATAAAGGAGAAAATTCATGAGACAAATATACCTGACTTTTCTAGGAATGGGTTCTTACAACAACGAAACTGCAACCTATTCATACCAGACCTGCCATTACTCGTTTAAAGGGAAAGTCTCATCTAAAACCTGTTATATCCAAAAGGGTGAAATCGAATTATTGGAAAATATTGCCTTTGACCATCTGCTCATTGCAGCAACAGAAAAGTCCAGGGAACTTCATTTTGAAAATCTTAAATCTGAACTAATTGCAAGTGGATACAGCAGCATTCAGCATATACCAATAAGTGAGGATTTATCTGGAGAAGCACAGTGGAAAAATTTTGAAATGCTAATCTCCTTTTTTGAAAAGGGCGATTATTTAACAGTTGATATAACACACGGCTTCAGGGTTATTCCTATTTACTTTTCTACAGCAATCAACTTTCTTCAAAAATCAAAAAAGATTACACTTAACCATGTATTATACGGTGCTTACGAAAAAAGGGACAGCAACAATATTGCCCCTATAATAGATATGAAAGACTTTTATACTATAAATGAATGGGCAGATGCTGTAAGCCGCCTTGTAGATGATGCTGACGCATCAAAACTTGCCAACATAGCATCAGAAAACAACACGTTTTCATTTCAGGTTATAAATAATAAACAGTTTATACATGACCTGCAAAAACTTTCCCAGACAATAAAAGGAGTTGATATTCATGAAATATCCAATAATGCCAACAAAATAATTGAAAATATAAATCAACCGGTCAATAATATTAAGGATGTAGAAAAAATTCTTATCCGCTTAATAGAAGACAAATTTTCCTCTCTTACCTCAGAATCCCCTGGTAAACTATATGACGCAAAATATTTCAAACTGCAAATAAATATTATTGAGCTGCTTCTTGAACATCAACTTTACAAACAGGCATTTACTGTTATGAGAGAATATATAGCATCTATAGGAATGAGTGGCCTTAACACTCAAAAGAAAAAACGAAAGAGAAAATATGCGGAAATATTTTTAATAATGCTAAGAAGGCCGGAAGACCTGTGGTCTTTTAAAGGTGAAGATATTGAAATGATGGAGAATATGCGACATATTTATGATGCTATGGAAACCAAAGGGCTTAAAAAAAGATTTCAGAGTTTTATTGAAGATATGCTTAAACTGAGAAATGGGTTTGATCATGCCTGGACAGGAAGAATGAAACACAAGCTACCTGATAATATTGAATCAACAGGTAAATTTTATCTAAACGAAATAAAAGCTATAACAGAAATTTTAATAAAAGAAAAACTCCTTTAACTAAAATAAACATAATTATGAATAGATATATCCCCTGACCCATATTTTTCTTTAAGAGAATTAATCCCCGCAATAAAACAGCCCCATGAATCATAAAAATCTTCATCCTGTGCCAGCTTTTTTAAAATACCGGAAAGAAATGCAGAGCTTCTGCCTGGTTCAAGAAACCACCTGGTTCCAATAAAAGAAGCTGCACCTGCTTCAATAGCATAGTTAGCAATTGAATGAGAGGCAAATGGTACTGATCGGGCAGAGTGGCATGAGTTTGAAATTATAATATCTGGAGGCACATTCCGCATTACATTAAAATCAGTACATGGAAACAATTCACCATTTTGGCACACCCATCCGGTTTTTTCAGGCTTGCTATCAAAATCTGAATGACCAAAATAGATAATAATATTATACCTTCTTCTTGAAATTTCTCTTTGAACTTTACCCCTGTCAAGACATTCAGCTACATAATATTTAAGCCTCCCTTTATCAAGCCATGCTAATGTCTGTTTTTTAATTAAATCAAAATCTGAAACACCTTCACCTGACCCAAAAAGAAGAAGGATCCCATTTTTAACACTTGCCAAAGGAGCAGGCTGCATAGTACTTCTATTAATTCTTATATGAACAGGAAGAGGAACCCCGTATGCTTCAGCAAAGACTGAATCCCAGGGAATACCGGAAAGTTCAGGAGCTACAACAAGGCGTAATTTACCAGAACCAGCCTCAAGAAGCATCCTGTCCAAAGATGGTTCAATAAGCATTGATCGTATAATAACAGAAATTTCCCTGATATTATCCTCACAGGGAAGTGATAATTTTATATTATGATCAATTCTTCTATATTCTGCTTCAAGATTTTCACGAAGAGTTTTTAAAATAGAACGAGATATTTTAAGCCTGTTAAAATTAAAAAAAACACCCTTATACCCCAGATTATAAAGAATATAGGCAGATTTATTTACACTGTTTATAAAAAGAACACGCTCATCCCGTGCTGTAAACTCGTAAAGTCCATCATCGTTATTTTTGTGTATATAAAGCGATTCATTACCAGGCTCGGGTATTGCGGAATTCCGAATATAACCTGTTGCATCAAGATAGCACATATCAAAAGATAGTTTTCTGGAAACAAGAGCCAGATGACCTGAGGTGATTTTTTTCCCTCCTGTAATATCACACACAGTAGAACCCTTTTTTGAAAAAACTTTAAAGGCTTTAAGAAAAAGCCTGTAGTTTTCATCATGATTGGAATAATCAATCTCCAGAAGCTCCACAATACATCCGGGGTTCTGTTTTTTTAATTCAGGGAGAAATCTTTCTTCAAGCTGTCCACGATTTTTTTCTGTATATACTGCTATTATTCTCTTTGGCTGAAGAGCCCCTGCAATGATAAGAGCAGGATTAGCATCATTTCCCACAACCAGAATTAATCTTTCATAATTAGCCAGGGTACCATTTGAGATACCGCAAAGAATCTGATCCCTTAAACCGGAAGTTACAGCAGGTCTTATTTTTGAAAAATAAAGATTCTCTTTTTTCCCGGGATCTGCCATATTTTTCCATCTGTTTACAAGCCTGATATCAATTCCCAGGGGATTCATTACAGTTTCCTTTTTATTAACTTTTTAAACTACAGAGTTTTCAATTTATAGTACAAAATAATATATTTATATATAAAATAAATTTATATCAGTCAAGCAAAAGCGCATAATAAAAGACATATTTATTTTTTTAACCGATTTTTTATAATTTTATTTTGTCATTAATAATAAGCAGGCATTTCAGTTTTTAACAAGCCAACAGCAAGCAATAAATTTTATCTTATTCGTTAAATATACAAACAGCCATAAACCATAAAAACACAGGACAGCATGAATAACATAAAACTATCTCTAAAATTTAACAAAGGTAAATGTATGAAAAAAATATTAATTCCCATATTGTTTATTTTTTTAACAGGGTGCTTCTACATTGAAGATGTTGAACCTGTAAACACTTCCGGTGTAAAAATACAACCTGACGGAATAACAATATCATCTAAAGGTGATGTTACCTTTTCAGAACTTTACTATAACTCTACGCATAACCTTCACCGCCTGAGGAATAAGGAAATTTATACCCTTGCTGCCTATTGCGGGAAAAAGAATCTTGGGACAAGCACCTATTACTCCTCATCACAACTGCCACAGCTTGCAGGCTATGGATCAGCAAAAAATAATCGTAATATAAAAAACTTCAACTATGATATGGAAACTTATCAACAAATATATGAAAATGGACAAATGAATGCTGATACCTTTATGCGGCAGCTTGAAAAGGAGATACTTGAGAATAATAAAAATAATTTAATTAAACAGGTATACACACAAAAGAGCAATAAAGCCCTTCCGGAATTAAACAGCCATCGAAACTTTAAGGTTTTAGCCTTCAATAATAACAGCAATTACAGCTCTACTGTAAATGTTAATGCCATACTCTTAGGTATATCTGAACGAGCATTGATATATGTTGATATCAATGATATAGATATTTTGACAAAATTTATCGCTGGAAGCACAACAGAGACACATATTAGTGATTATGCTCAGTTTTTTGATAAACTCTATCCAAAAATGCATGAATGGTTTGGCCAGGAAAATGACATAGATGGGAATGACCGAATAATTATACTTTTTAGCCATGTAATGGGGGATGGCGTAATCGGATATTTTAATCCGGGAGATAAATCCAAGGGAGGGTGGAAATCAAATTATGCAGATATGTTTTATATAAACAGTAAAGAGGAATGGCAGGGCTCGTTTATAAAAGTATGTATAGCCCATGAATTTCAGCATATGATTTTTTTTGATATTAGAATCAGAAATGGCGTTTCTACAACAGAGGCCTGGTATAATGAAGCCCTGTCTGCAGCTGCGGAATACCTGACATCACAGGAATTTAAAATACCCGCAAAAAATCATAAAAAATGGATGAGTCTTGGTTTTCTTAACGGCAGATGGCAGGGTTTGTCTCTTACAAACTGGACTCAGAATAATTACGGCTATGGTGGAATTTTTATAAGATATCTTATGGATCAATACGGTACAGATATAATATACAGCTTAAGCAATTCATCTAAAAAAGGGATTACTGCTATTGAACAGGCAACAGGTGAAGATTTTGACGAAATATTCAAAAACTTTACCAGAGCCCTTGTTTTATCAGGAAGAATTGATGAAACACATCCTGATTATAACCCAAAATATATGTTTAAAACAATAAACTTTAATAAACCATACAATACAACTGAAGATGATGATAATTATTCAGAATTCAATGTTGGCAAGCTTATGACTTCGCATAATATAGCTCAACATGCGGGAAAAGTTTATATTAAACCTGTGCATTACAGTATAAACTTTTCCAAATGGAATTTGAATTTTGGATATATGGATTATGATGGCTACACATCGGGAAATTTTCCCAGAATTGATATGACCACAGCTGCATTATTCGCCTTTAGTCCAGGAGTATATGAATGAAAAAAGTAACAGTATTGATACTTTTTATAGCTCTGACAATGCCCCTGTTTGGACAAAATCGTTCTTATGCGCCAAAATCCCGGAATTATTATAGGCAAAATGAAAAAAAAGCGCAAGAAAAACGCCTTAAACAAGACACATCAAGAACACAACAGAAGACTCAATCACCTGCCCGCCCCATGCGTATAATTATTGGAATATTCGCAGCAGGCGGAGCCACAGGTTCAGGATCCGGCATAGTTTATGACCCAACTTTATTTAACCAGACTGTAAAATATGAAATAGCTCCATCATACTCATACGGAGTATTTATTAATCTTTTTCAGGGCTGGATAACTGAACTTTCATATAATTATTATGAAGTAAAGCACGCCTGGTATGATGACTATGGTAAAGTTGAATATAATACACCTGTTGCTAATTATGGATTAACAACAGGCTATAGATTAACCTGGCCAGGATTTTACCATACAAATCGAAAAACCGGTTCCTACCCCTTTATAATGGCAGGCGGAGGTATTCACTGGTGTACTTCACGCCCTGAAGCAAAAATAAAAATAAAAGTCGATAAAAATGCAGATGAACTTGACTTGGATTGGCATTATAGCAATAGATTAAAAATAGATATGAATCAGCTCCAGTGGTCTTTAACCTGGGGCATAGGGAATGAATTTGTTTTTTCCCGTTACTTTAGTATAGGAATTGGAATTAAGGGCACTTGCTATTTTTATCTTTATAAAAACGACAATGCCAAAAAAACATTTACTTCTGATATTGAAAATGATAATAATATCAAAGATTTAAGTGATTTTTCAAAAATTATACCTGCAACTGTGCAGTTATTTATTACTGCAAGCCTTATGTTTTAATAAAAATACCGGAGGAAACAAATGATTTCATTTTCTAATATAATCATTATCCTGGCTACTGCTGCTTTTATCACCATGACATGGATATTAGTAAAACGCCTGAAAAATACCGGCATAAGAGGCAAATCTTCTTTTCACACATCCGTTGAACAGATAAAAGCAGTTGGAGAATTATCGGTTTATAAGGTTTTTACAAAAGAGATAGTAACACAGACAGATCATTATTTTGGAGAATTTGGAAAAAAATATCTTAACTGGTTTCTATCTGAAAAAAAAATGGCTATGATTTTTGAATTTGAAATCGATTTCAGGTATAATTTAAGAAGCCAAAATTTCAAAATAGAAGGTAGTAACAAAAAATATACCTTTTATATGCCACCATGCTTTCATGAAATACATATTAGAGATATACACTTCTATGACGAACAGAAAAGCAAGCTGATACCGTCACTGCTTCCTGATGCTATTAGTAATATTTTAGGACAGGGATTTTCTGAAGAGGAGAAAAACGCCATTAAAGATGAAGCAAAAAAAAGAGCTGAAGATCAGGCAAAACGGATGATTAACAAACTGGCTTCTGATGTAGAGGAATCAGCAGAACAGACACTCAGAACCCTTGCTAAGGCTTTGGGTGCAGAAAATATAGAGTTTGTATTTTCAAAATCTGAAAATGAACCTCTGAATAATATAACATATAATAAAACTGCTTAAAACAGGGAAAGTTGTAAATGGAAGTACTGACTTTTGTATTGGTAATATCAATATTCATCAATACTGCCCGGATTTTAATTGACTGGAAACCTGACTATGATAAATTTTATCTTATACATTGGATATTCAAAGAGCCATAAAATTATAATAATGCCGGGTATTATGGATAGCATAAAAAAAATAAATCTGTCCCCTGAACATATATTAAGAAATTATTCTGGTGTTATAAAAAAAAGTATTAAAATACTCGCCTATAAATACCTGAGAAATTACGACCCCTTTCTGCTTGACGATATAGAACAGGAGGTCAATTTAAGAATTATTAATGGTTGCCTGAATACCTACAGGGGTGATGCCTCCCTTGAATATTATATTTCCGCTTTTGTTGTAAGATCAACTTTTTTTAATATAATCAACAAACAGAATAAAATAGATAAATCCACTGTAAACAACCCGGATGAAATGTTAGATATGCCTGTTTCACAAAGAGAAAGTACGGTTTTTCACAAATCGGGGATGGATCATTCCACTGCAATAATAAACAAAATAGCAATAGAAAATATTATTTCACAAGAGTTAAACAAAATGAGTCCCCGCCAGCAGGAAATATACCGTATGCTTATAATGGAAGGGAAAACCCAGAATGAAATATCAGCAATACTAAAAATAAGCCAGTCTACAATTTCAGAGCACTGGTCTAAAATAACACAACAGCTGCGCAATTCCCTTTTAAAGCAAATTCCTGAATTAAAAACGGCAATAGGTTGTAACTATGAAAAATCCAGGCTTAATTAAAAATCCAGTGCCTAAAAACATCTGCCCTCCTGAAACAGAGGAAAAGGTTATTGCCCTTGCTGCAGGAGAAATAAAAGATTATGAAGAGCGGTTAAATATACTCATTCATGTTATTTCATGTGAATGGTGCAAACTTCTTTTTGAAGACACCCTGCTGCTTATATCTGCACATAAGAATGATAATGTGGCTAACACCCTCCCCTATATTAAATTAGGCATAAAAGAAAACAGGATAATACCTTTAACAGCACCAGTCTCTCCTGAATACAGCGCTGCCATGCTTTCAGAAGAAAAAAATGAATCTGCTGAATTCAGGCTGAATCACGACAACAAAGAGATTACACTCTGTGTAATAAAATCAAAGGATGGGCTTGATTTTGATTTATCAGCAAATAATAAAGATGCTAAATTCTATTTGATAGGGGATAATGGATTTAATACGGCTTTTCAATATAACAATATTGCCAGATTTGAAAATGTTAAACCTGGCAGGTATGCTTTAACTTTAAATTTAAAGGACTTTATCTTTATAGAAATAATCAAAGATTAGGTTCAGATGAAATCAGAATGCTTTAATCCTTCTTTTATTGAACATTCTTGATCAGCTTTTTTATGTCTTTTAAAGAAAGTCCGGTAAATTGTGCTATTTTTTCAACAGGCATTTTCTCTTTTAACATGGCCTCAGCGGTCTCAAGTCTGGTTTTTAGTATTCCTTCCTGCTGTCCCTCCTGGCGTCCTTTTTGGATTCCTTCCTGTAGTCCTTCCTGAATTCCAGCTAGTCGTCCTTCCTGCAATCCCTTTTCAAATCCGCGTTTTTTTAATTCCTGAGATAGTGTAAGCATCATATCCCTCCTGTTTTCAGTTG